>JAHFQD010000085.1:6823-7500 GCA_023266455.1 Candidatus Muproteobacteria bacterium | reverse complement strand
AACTGCGCCGCAGCCGCGAGGCCGAGGACTACGTCGCGCAGTATTACGAGAGCTTCGACGCCATCCGTGCGCAAGGACTGGACGCACTGATCATCACCGGCGCCAACGTCACCCAAGCGGATTTATCGCAGGAACCATTTTGGAAGCCCTTGATCGAGGTCATCGACTGGGCATACGAAAACGTGAGCTCGACGCTGTGCTCCTGCTTGGCGACGCACGCGGTACTGCAGTTTCGCTACGGGCAAAAACGCAAACCGCTCGGGTTCAAGCGCTGGGGCGTTTACTCGCACCGTGTGGTCGATCGCCGACATCCACTGGTCAACGACGTCAATACGCGTTTCGATGTGCCGCATTCGCGCTTCAACGATATTTCGCGGGCGCAGTTCGAAGCCGCCGGCTTGCCGATCTTGGTCGAAAGCGACGCCGGCGTACATCTGGCGGTGAGCGAAGACCGTTTTCGTCTGATTTTTTTCCAGGGTCACCCGGAGTACGACACCGTGAGCCTGTTCAAGGAATACAAACGCGAAGTCATCCGCTTCGCGCGCGGCGAGCGCGACGATTATCCGCCGCTGATCGAAAATTATTTCCCGCCGACTATCCAAGCGATCCTGCTGGAACATCAAGAACGCGTGGTGACCGCTAAGCGTCGCGCCGAATCGATACCCGACTTGCCGGAG
>JAHFQD010000085.1:0-6813 GCA_023266455.1 Candidatus Muproteobacteria bacterium | reverse complement strand
CCGCCGAAGCGGTCGTCGACAACTGGATCGGCAAGGTCTATCAACTGACGAACATGGACCGCAAAAAACCGTTCGTCGAGGGCGTGGACCCACGTGATCCGCTCGGCTTGTCGGTTGACGCGAAAAAGCGCTAAAACAGCCGCCGATTTAACGCTTTAACCTACTAAGGGAATCAACAATGAAAGAAATCGGACGGTTATTGTTGGCCGTGTGGTTGATTTTGTCCGGCTTAAAGGCCGTCATCGGTCTGCATTTCCATTACGACTACATGGTACTCGGCGGTCTGGCGATCGTGGCCGGCGCTTTTCTACTCCTCAAACAATAGCGGTGCGGTAAACTACCGCAGTTCGTCGGGTGCATTACCTTACCAGGGGTAAGCAACCCGCCGACGTTTCTCAAACTAATTAATACAACGGCTATTAAAGGAGTACACGGACTCCCATGAAAAAACAGAATGTAAAGAAGCAGCTAACGGATTTACAAATCCGCCTCTCAGAAAATGTTAAACGTTTACGCACCAAAGCCGAGTTGTCGCAACAAGCGCTGGCACAGACGTCGGGCGTACACCGCACGCACGTCTCGCTCATCGAACGTTGTGCCTGCAACCCGTCACTTGGTTTGCTGTCGCGGCTGGCAGTGACGTTTAAAGTACGCGTAGTAGATTTGCTGCGTTGATGCATTGCGCTACCGGCTGACGGAACAGCCGGTAGTGAAGCCGTATCGTTACCCCGCTTTATGATAAATTCTCTTCCCGCGCCGTTACTCTGAGATATCCCCATGACCGTCATTCGCCAGGAAGACTTCGTCCAAAGCATCGCCGACGCGTTTCAATTTATTTCTTATTATCACCCGGTCGATTACATCCAAGCGCTGCATGCGGCGTATCAGAAAGAAGAATCGCCGGCGGCGAAAGACGCCATGGCGCAGATTCTCATCAACTCGCGCATGGCGGCCGAAGGTCATCGGCCGATCTGCCAAGACACCGGCATCTGTATCGCGTTCCTGCGCGTCGGCATGAACGTGCGTTGGGAAACGAAGCTCACGGTCCCGGAGATGGTGAACGAAGGCGTGCGCCGGGCGTACCTCCATCCCGAGAACAAATTACGCGCGTAGATTCTCGCCGATCCCGACGGCAAACGTAAAACCACCGGCGACAACACGCCGGCGGTGACGCACATCGAACTCGTGCCCGGTGATGAGATAGAAGTCATCGTCGCCGCCAAAGGCGGCGGATCGGAAAACAAATCTAAATTCGCGATGCTGCTACCGAACGACAACATCGTCGACTGGGTGCTCACACAAGTGCCGACCATGGGCGCGGATTGGTGTCCACCCGGCATGTTGTCGCTCGGCATTGGCGGCACGCCGGAGAAAGCGATGCTCATGGCCAAATGGGCCATGATGGAACCGATCAACATCCAAGAATTAAAAGCGCGCGGCGCGTCGAACCGTGCCGAAGAGTTGCGCTTGGAACTGTACGAAAAAGTAAACGCGCTCGGCATCGGCGCGCAGGGACTCGGCGGTTTGTCGACAGTGCTCGACGTCAAAGTCACCGATTACCCGACGCACGCGGCGTCGAAGCCGGTGGCGTTGCTACCGAACTGCGCTGCCACGCGCCACGCGCACTTCGTGCTCGACGGCAGCGGCCCGGCGAGTCTCGATCCGCCGAACCTGGAAGATTGGCCGAAACTCACGCTCGATTTCGCGACCAGCCGGCGCGTGAATCTCGACACGCTGACCAAAGAAGAAATCGCCACCTGGAAATCCGGTGAACGCCTGCTGCTCTCCGGCAAATTACTCACCGGTCGCGACGCCGCGCATAAACGCCTGATCGATCTCATGAACAAAGGCGAGACGTTGCCGGTAGATTTCACCAACCGCTTTATCTATTACGTCGGCCCGGTCGACCCGGTGCGCGACGAAGCCGTCGGCCCCGCCGGCCCCACGACCGCGTCGCGCATGGACAAGTTCACCGGCCCGCTGCTGGAGCAAACCGGTTTGATCGGCATGGTCGGTAAATCCGAACGCGGTCCGATCGCCATCGATGCGATCAAAAAGAATCGCGCGGTGTATTGCATCGCCGTCGGCGGCGCGGCGTATTTGGTTTCGAAAGCGATTCGAAAATCGCGCGTACTCGCGTTCCCCGAGCTCGGCATGGAAGCGATTTACGAATTCGACGTGAAGGACATGCCGGTGACGGTCGCCGTTGATTCCGGCGGCAACGCGGTGCACAAAACCGGTCCGGCGGAGTGGCGCGCGAAGATCGGGAAAATTCCGGTCATCGCCAACTAAAAATCGGCGGCAGATAATATTCTGCCGCCGATTGTCGTTAACTAGCCTTTTGAATCGAGCTACCCGTTAGCGCGCGTTTTCTCGAGATCGCGAAACCGATCTATCGCTTCGCCAGCGCCTAAGTCGTCTATCTCGCAGAACGCCCGAACTTCGATTTCGGTTTCGACGCCTTCGCCGAGCGGATTGGGGAAACGCTTGGCCCATTCGAGCGCTTCCGCTTTCGACTTCACTTGAATGATCGTGTAACCGGCGACGAGTTCCTTGGTTTCGGTGAAGGGGCCGTCGACGACAACGCGTTTATTGCCGGAATATTTGACACGAAACCCTTGAGAGGTCGGCTTTAACCCCGACGCATCGACCAGTACGCCAGCCTTATGCAATTCCTCGTGGTACGACGCCATCGCCGCGAGAAGGTCTTCCTTCGGCATCACACCGGCTTCGGTATCGCGGTTGCCTTTCACAATGATCATGTAACGCATGACCATTCTCCGACAAGTTGGTTTAGACACAAATAGTCGTCCGGCGCGGCGCCGAATCGACATCGGGATAAAGAATTATCGACTAGCGGATTAGTCGGCAAATACCGAATTCAGACCCAAGGCCAGGAAATCGAACAGGGTATTTATTCTCGCTGAAGTCGCAACTTCCCGGAGGCGTCTTGATTCACCGTGTAGCGGTTTCGGTCTTGCGGAACGATGGCGTCTTTATTAACGGCGCGCTGCAATTCGAGTTTGGGCGAACCGCATAAACGATGCGTGCGCGCCTCGCCGGGATCGAGCGCGAACGGTTTGCCACCCAAGGTATAAGCGACGTTAACGTCAGCATGATTCTCGACGTCGAATTCGATAGCGTCGGATTTCGGGCGTCCGAACATCTGCACCGCGTAGTAATGGTCGTTCTTTTTATTGAACACCACGGCGACGCCGGTCTCGGTGACGTCGGCGCTCAACATGTTCTTACGATGCCCCGGCGAATTTTCCCACCCCAGAACGAACTCATGCGCCAATTGCGCGGCTTTGTAGCCGGCGGAGTCGAAACGATAGGCGATATTTTCCAACACCACGCAATAGTCATAGCGATGTTGCTGCGCGCGCTCGTCGGGTCGGCGGCCGTCGGCGGTGTGGCTGAACTGATCGCTCTGGCTCAGAAACTGTGCAAACTCCAGCGCCGCCTCTGTCAGCCGATCGTTGCGTGCAACGCCCGCTTGTCCCGACTGTTGCCGAAACTCGTTGGTTTCGACCACGATGGCGCGCGCGACGTCCGCTGTATCGAGTGGACGATTTTTTTCCTTTTTAGGTCGATCTTTTGCCGAGGCGGAAAACGCGACGAGTGTCGCCACGCAAAGCGCTATCACGCATCGAGCAATGATTTCGCGGTTTTTATTGCGAGGGGGAAACATTTCGATCTACGCCTCATGGGAAACGTTCTATAGAAAATATAGCCGCACGCCGGTTTATATCGACCATATGGTTTATCTCAAGATTTTCTCCCGTCGTCAGCGCCATCGCAGAGGGCCGTAAATTACTACGTAAGTATTTTGATCCTGCTACGCTATTGGCGCGTTGACCGCATCCACCGTGCATCAAAGCCCTTGAGGGAATCGATGAAACAAAACGACGTTATCGAACGTTTGTTTGAACGCCAACGCATCTCCAGAAGGTCGACGCTTTTATTAGCGTCCGCCGCTACCTTGAGTCTCGGTATGCCCTCGTTGCTGCGCGGGAAGATGTTCTCCCTCAAGGTTAATTACTACAACGATTTCGCGCCGCTCAGTTTTGTGACACCGGAAGGAAATGTAACGGGCATTTTTAAAGACTGCCTTGAAGAAATACTGCACCGTCGTTCCGGCATTGCACTGACGCATGAGGGTCTCCCTTGGGTACGAGCGCAACAAGCGGTCAAGGAAGGAAAGGCAGATGCGTTTTGTACGCTTCCCTCCGAAGCTCGACGCGAGTACGCAGATTTCACCTCCTCGCCCGTTTTTAAAGTGGGCGTGGTCATCGTGTTCGCGAAAAACAGCCCTAAGATCGACCTTATAAAAAAAATTACTAAGCAAGATGATTTGAAGCAATTTTCCGTCGGTACCTATGTCGGCGATTCCAGAATCAACACGCTTTTCAAAGACATCAAACTCGACTTCGCCCCTGAAATGAATCAAGTGGTAAAAAAAATCGAAGCTGGCCGCGTTGACATAACGATATCTAACGACGTGGTTTGGAAGTATTACGCCCGGTTGTCCAGTATCCGAGACAAATTGGACAGCATTCCGTTTGAGGCCAATGCGGGACCGCACTTTCATCTCGGCATCCGAAAAAGTTATCCAGGAGCGGCTGAAATTCTTGAAATGTGTGATAAAGCCGCCGCCGATGCGCGGAAAGACGGCACGATAGAGCGCATCACCGCATCCTATGGATAGCGAAACACAGAATTAACACCCATTCCGCGGCTAATTATTAGAGATGTTCTAGCGAATCCCGACCTATTGAACGCAGACGATCGGTATAAAAGCATCGCCGCGATAAGTGCTGGCGAGACAAAACCGTTCGGGAATGCGATCATTACGCCTTGAAAATCGCGCTTTTTATGCGATTTTTCCAGTAACTCGATTAGGGTTCCGAATACGTGCAAGCAAACTTAAATTTCCCGCCCGATACCGCGAACACCGGTGTCGAGCCATCGGCATCACCGCGCATCCGCGAGATTCCTTATAACTACACCTCGTTCTCCGACCGCGAGATCGTCATTCGTTTCCTTGGCGAGGGTATGTGGAATGTCTTGAACGAACTGCGTGGCCGTCGGCGCACCGGACGCTCGGCGCGCATGTTGTTCGAAGTTTTGGGAGATATGTGGGTCATCACCCGCAATCCCTTCATCCAAGACGACCTGATGGAGAACCCGAAACGCTGGGATTCGCTCACGCACGCACTGCATCACCGACTGGATCAAATTAAAGAACGCGCTAACGGCAACGACGCCGCGCTCAAACTCGAAGCCGCGGCACGCGTGGCAGTGCGCAAATTCCAAGACTGGCTGCCGGAACAAAAAGAACTGCGCAAGCGCGCGCTCAAGCGCTTCACCAAAGTAATGCGGCACGACAATATCTGCTTCGACGGCACCGCACGCGTGTCGCACGTCACCGACGCCAGCGACTGGCGCGTCGAGTTGCCATTCGTGGTACTCACGCCCGATACGGAAGAAGAAATCGTGCACCTGGTGCGCGCCTGTATCGAGCTCGGCCTCACTATCATTCCGCGCGGCGGCGGCACCGGCTACACCGGCAGCGCCGTGCCGTTGCACGCTGACACTGCCGTCATCAACACCGAAAAACTCGAAGGCCTCGGCGGCGTCGAATACAAACTCCTGCCGGGCGTAACGCAGGAAGTCGCGACCGTGCGTGCCGAAGCCGGCGTGGTCACGCGGCGCGTAGCCGATATCGCTGAATTCAACAAACTGATTTTCGCCGTCGATCCGACATCGCAAGACGCCTCGTGCATCGGCGGCAACATCGCCATGAATGCGGGTGGCAAGAAGGCTGTGCGTTGGGGGACGACGCTCGATAATCTGGTTTCATGGCGCATGGTGACGCCAGACGCGCAGTGGCTCGATGTCGAGCGGCTGTGCCATAACCTCGGCAAAATCCACGAGCAGGAAACGGTAACGTTCCGACTCACGCGCTACGCGGTCGACGGCAAAACGCCGATCGGCGAGCCGACGATGCTGAAAATCCCGGGCAAAGAATTGCGCAAACCCGGCCTCGGCAAAGACGTGACGTCTAAATATCTTGGCGGTTTGCCGGGCGTACAGAAAGAAGGTTGCGACGGCATCATCACCTCGGCGGTGTTCGTACTGCATCGCAAGCCGAAATTCTTGCGCACGGTCTGTCTCGAATTCTTCGGCGACGACATGTCGCCGGCGGTCGCGGCGATCGTCGACGTAAAAAAATATATCGACGCGCAAGCCGGCGTCGATCTCACCGGCCTCGAGCATTTGGACGAGCGCTACGTCGAAGCCGTGAACTACAGCACCAAAGCGCCGCGACGCGAGCGGCCGAAAATGGTGCTGCTGGCAGATATCGCCGGCGACGATGAAAACGCCGTTGGGCGCGTGTCATCGTACGTGGTGCAGTTGGCGAACCAAAAAAATGGCGAAGGTTTTGTCGCCATCAGTCCCGAAGCGCGCGCGCGCTTCTGGGCCGATCGTGCGCGTACCGCGGCTATTGCCAAACATACCAACGCATTCAAGATCAACGAAGACGTGGTGATCCCGCTCGACAAACTCGCGGATTACTCGAATTACATCGAACGCATCAACATCGAACAATCGACGCGCAACAAACTGCGCATCATCGACGCCGTGCTCGACTATTTAGCGACCGATATGCCGGAGTTGCGCAAAGTCGAGGATTACCAACCGAGCGCCGAAGGCGACGCGATCATCGAATCGAAAAAGCGCGAGGCGCGCACGTTGTTGGAAACCGTGCGCCGACGCTGGAATACCGTTCTCGACAGCATGGACACCGAC
>JAHFQD010000412.1 GCA_023266455.1 Candidatus Muproteobacteria bacterium | reverse complement strand
TCACGTAACGCGGCGAATGCTCTTGTACGCGCTCGAGAATGCCATCGAGCGACATCCAATCGCCTTCGGTAAACGCGTACTCCGTGTCGCAGTAGACGCAACGCAAGGGACATCCGGTCAGCCGCACGAATACCGTCGGAAAACCGACCGTGCGGGCTTCGCCTTGTAACGAAAAGAAAATCTCGTTGATGCGAAGCCGCGGCGTAGACGCGCCAGAGGACATGTTTAAAGCGGTGGAACTCATCGCGACTCGGATATTGGAAACCGCCCAATCGGCGGGGAAAGACGGGAATTATACCTTTTCTTCGGATTATGTAGGGTGGGCGCAGCCTACGCGGCTATGAAATCGAGGAATTCGGTGGGCTCTGCCCACCCTAGCGCTATCAGCGCTTGCCGCTTTTGGGGTCCGGCGCCTTAGGTTTGGCGGTTTTTCCGGCATTCATATCCGCCAAGCGCTTTTCGGCCGACTTCGCAGCCGTGGTATTCGGGTACCGCCGGATCAGCTGCTGCAGCGTTTCACGGGCTTTGTCGAGATTACCCAACTCTTGCTGCGAGTAACCGATCTTGAGCAACGCGTCCGCCACCTTAGGACTCGAAGGATACTTGTCGACGACTTTCGTGAAATCGTCCGACGCTTGTTTGAAATTACGTACGACGTACTGCGCCTCGCCCGCCCAATACTGAGCGTTGCCGGCCAATTCGCTATTCGGATACTTCGCGACGAAATCGCGGAAACCTTTGGCCGCTTTTTCGTAGAACCCCTGCTTCATCAAACCGAACGCGGCATCGTACTCGCGCTGCTCGCCGGCCCCGGCGGGGACGGCAGCCGTCGGCGTTTTGCCCGACGGTTCCGCATCGTTCGACGGGCCTTCCACCGACGCCGAGGGACCGCGGCGTTCAACGTCGCGCAGGCGCTTGTCCATATCGGATAGCGTCTCGCGATTACTGCCTTTTATGGTTTGTAAATCGTGTGTCTGTACTTCCAACTGACCACGCAACTCGCGTACGTCTTGTCGCAACTGATCCAGTTCGACCGTTATGTCCGCGAGCTGCTGGCGCAGCGTGGCGATTTCGGCGGCGTTCTCTTGCGGAGTAACCCGGGTGCGGGACTCCGCGGCGAACGTCGCCCCGCTAACCAGCGGAGCGACGAACGCGACGAAGAGAGTAAGCCGACGAATCACGCCTTGTTATCTTTTATAAACCAACTCGACGCGGCGATTTTTGCGCCAGGCCGATTCATCATGACCCGGATCGACCGGCTTCTCTTCGCCGTACGAAACAGTTTTGATGCGGTTGCCGGTCACACCCATCGCGCGCATCAGCTTTTCCACGGATTGCGAACGACGCTCGCCGAGCGCGAGGTTGTATTCACGCGTACCGCGCTCGTCGCAATGACCCGCGAGTTGCACCGACACGTTGGGGTTCTTCGCCAAGTAAGCGGCGTGGGCTTCGATCACGGCGCGCGCTTGATCATCGACGGCGCTGCTGTCGAATTGGAAGTAAACCACCGTTTCCGAAAGCATCTGCTGGCGACGACGTTCATCTTCGGCCTTCTGCGCTTCCATCTCTAATTCTTTGGCGCTCTTCTGGCCGCCGGCGCCGCTGGTTTGCGCGCCCGTACCGTCTGTAGAACTCTGACTGCCAGACTTATTCGTGGAGGCGCAAGCGGCGAGGAACGCCACCAAGATCAATACTGCGCCAAATCGGATCTGCTTCGTCATCGACTTACTCCTTGATTAATGTTGAAGTTCACGGTTATAAGGTGACCACGCCGGTTCGCGCACATCACCTGATTCAAATCGGTATAACTGGCGTACACGCCCATCGGCGGATACCGACGCCAGCACACCTCTCCCTCTTACCTCTGTCGCGTACAAAATCATCCTTCCGTTCGGCGCGAAGGTCGGCGACTCGTCGAGCGGCGTATCGGTCAAGACCTGCATCGCGCCGCCGTCGAGCCGCAAGGTGGCGATATGATACCTACCTTGCAGCCGGCTAACGAGAGCAAGCGTTTTGCCATCCGGTGAATACGACGGCCGCGCATTGTAATCGCCATCGAACGTCAGCCGCTCCGGCGGACCACCGTCGGCCGGCATCCGGTAAATCTGCGGACGGCCGGAGCGATCCGAGGTAAATACCAAAAAGCGCCCGTCCGGCGACCACGACGGCTCGGTATCGATCGCGGGATCGTACGTCAACCGGCGCAACTCACGCGAAGTCAGCGTGAGCAGATAAATCTCCGGATTGCCGTCGCGCGACAGCGTCAACGCCAACCGCGAGCCGTCCGGCGAAAACGCCGGCGCACTGTTGATGCCGTTGAACTCGGCGATCAACTGGCGGCGACCGTCGAGTAGATTCTGCATGTACACCTTGGCGCGCTTGTCTTCGAAAGACACGTACGACA
>JAHFQD010000411.1 GCA_023266455.1 Candidatus Muproteobacteria bacterium | reverse complement strand
TTATTCATCATCGACCAGCCGCTGATGCACGCCGTCATGGGGAAACGCTTGCCCTTCCATAAAGGTCCGATAGCGTCTTCATCCGCGTAGTAACAGAGATCGCCGTCGCGGAGTACGAAGGTCGCGCCGTCAGCGCCGGTTAATTCGCGCGCAGCGTGGCGGACGATTTCCTGAATGGTTTCGAAATCGCGCGCGAGTGAGAGGTCTTGTACCGCCGAGACCAGTCGTTCCATGCCGCGGATGTAGCTTAATTCGGGAGAGAGGGCGGATGGCGTTGAGATATTTTCTGGTAGATTCACGGCACACCCCTCCATGCGTTGGCCGGTTTTCTCCGAGGCGGAGTCCAGCTTGCTGTGGCACCCGGCGCGATCGCGCGGAGTTGCTTTATCGATGGACGATAGAAATTTAGTTTAGACGAGGTCTAGGAACTCGCCAGCCCACGCGAACTCGAACGGCGCACGACTGTTTTTTTAATGATTTTTACAACGATGCGACGTGACGCGCCATGCGTTCTCGCATAGTGGCATCGGGCAATCTGCCGGTACCTGCGTACATATTCTCTCGCAGATGCTTGACATTGCCGGTTGCCGGGATCACGCAGGTGATGGCGGAATGTGACACGATGAATTTCAAAAAGAATTGAGCCCAACTGTCGCAGTCGAATTCTTCAGCCCAAGGCGGTAAGTCTTTGCCGCGCACCTTTGAGAACAGACCGGCTTGCGCAAATGGTCGATTCGCGATGACCGCAACACGGCGCTCCATCGCCAGCGGCAACAAACGTTTTTCCGCGGCGCGTTCGACGATGGAAAAATTAAGCTGCACGAAGTCGAGCGCTTCGGCGTTGAGCACGCGTTCGAGTTCGTCATACGCGCTGTCGGTGTAGTGTGTGACACCCAGGTAGCGAATCTTTCCTTGCTGCTTCCATTCGCGCAACGTCGCTAAATGTGTGCGCCAGTCGACCAAGTTGTGGATCTGCATCAAGTCCATGTGCGCGACGCGCATACGGCGGAAGGATCGTTCCATTTGCGCGAGGCCGCCCTCGCGTCCGGAGGTCCATATCTTGGTCGCGTGGAAAAGTTTTTTTTGTACGCCGAGCTCGGCGGCGAGATCGCCAGCGACTTCCTCGGAGCGACCGTACATCGGGGAAGAATCGAGCATGCTGCCGCCGAGATCAACGAATTCGCGCAGTACCTCGCGCAACGGCGCGCGTTCGGACGGTGTGCTGCCGGCATCGAATGTTTGGTAGGTTCCCAAGCCAATCACCGGCAACAATTCACCGCTGCTCGGAATCGCGCGTTTAATCGGTGTCGGCGCGCTCATGCCGGCGCCGCTCGCGGCCAGGGCGCCGACGGCGATAGCGCCGCGTAGCCAGTCGCGTCGAGTGATACCGTTATTCGATCGCATGATCCGATCAGCATACGCTTTATCGATTTTCCTCACTAGCCGCTTGCCGAGTTTGCGCGCGCCCCAACCACAGCGCGGGGATGAAACCGGCGATCGCGATACCGGCGCCGACATAGGCGGTTTCCGCCAATCCGAGACCGACGCCGTTTAATAAGGAGTACAGCCAGCCGCCGAGCGCGTCGCCGCCGCGGTAGGCGACGGTGTCGATAACGTTTTTGGCTTTATATTTCGCGTTGCGATCGACGACGGTGAATAAAATCTCGCGCGCTGGCCGCATGAGCGCGTACTCGCCCGCCCGCCGCAGAATTTGAAAACCCGCGAGTACGCTGAGTAGAGGCGCGACGCCTAGAACTGCAAGCCCCACGATGCTGGTGAAAGGCATGAGCGCGAGGATCGCGGTTAAGCCTAACCAGCGTATCAAGCGGCTGGTGCCAAAGGCTTGCACGAGGATGGCGATAACGTTCACGGCCAGATCGAGCATGGCGAAAAAACGCGTGCGTTCGCCGGCGTCGTTAAAAGACTGCGCGACGATATGCGCTTGCGCGAAATAGACGAAGGTTCCAACGATGTTCATGCAGACGACGAACAATGCGATGTAAACCAAATAACGCGAGCGCAATAATTCGGTGATGCCATCCCACACGCTGCCGCCGAGCGCCGCGCCTGGTTTTCCTTCTCGGCGCGGCGCGATCCGCAGCAACCAGCGAATGCACAAGACCGCGCCGGTCAGGAACGCCGCCGAGATAAGCAGCAGGTTTACCGGTCCAAGCGGTATCGCAAGCGTTGCGGTTAGCGTCGGTCCGGCAATCGCGCCCGCGCTGCCGCCGGCGCTGATGAAGCCGAACAAGCGCCGCGCCTGTTCGTCGTTGTACAAATCCACCATCAGACTCCAGAACACGGAGACGACGAACAAATTGAAAACGCTGAGCCAAACGAAAAACACGCGCGCCACCCACACGCGGATTTCTTCGACTTGAAAAGCGGCGAAGAACAGTAATAAGT
>JAHFQD010000410.1 GCA_023266455.1 Candidatus Muproteobacteria bacterium | reverse complement strand
GCAATCATGGCGGTTGTTTCTTTGATCGCCGTATTAGTAGGAGTCGAATTCGATCGTTACAAAATGGCCTCGGGCGTCTATCGTCATGGACAATTTTACGCACGGGATAAAACCGAAATTCCGTACCACAAAGATGGCAAAACGGCGACGGTCGATCTAATCAAAGGTTCCGACGGCGGTCTTACGATCGCCACGAATGGCAAGAGCGACGCCAAAATAAACGTGGCTGAGAATGGTTTAGCGAGTGGTGATGAATCAACCATGACCATGGCCGGCGCCTTGCCGACACTTTTACACCCCAAAGCACGAACAGCGGCAGTAATTGGAATGGGCTCCGGCTTGACGACGCATGTGCTACTCAGCAATCCGAATCTGGAGCGGGTCGACACCGTCGAAATCGAGCCCGCCATGATCGACGCCGCGAAAAGTTTTCGTCCACGTGTCGAACGTTCATTCAGCGATCCTCGCAGCCGATTCCACATCGATGATGCCAAGACCTTTTTTTCGGCGAGTCAACGCCACTATGACATCATCGTCTCCGAACCGTCTAATCCCTGGGTCAGCGGCGTATCGGGACTCTTCACTAGCGAGTTCTATCGTCGAATCCAATCGCATCTCAATTCCAATGGCATCTTTATCCAATGGGTACACGTCTACGAAATGGATTTCGAACTGGTCGCGTCTATCGTCAAAGCGCTCGGACGCAACTTCCCCGATTTCGATTTGTATGCGTCCAACGACGGCGATCTATTGTTCGTCGCGGTCAGAGAAGGTAAAACTCCGCGACTCTTCTTGGAAAATTTTGAAAAATCTAATTTAAAAACGGCGTTCCAACGAATCGACATCCAAACATTCAAAGATTTAACGTCGCGCTATATCGGCAATCGTACGCTGCTGGAACCTCTATTCGCCTATGCGGCAATGCCGATGAACTCGGATTATTTTCCAGTGCTGGATTTACACGCCGTGCGCGCCCGCTTTCTAAAAAGCGATGCGGAAGAAGTGAATATGTTGCGCGCGGAAGAATTACCGGCCATGGAAATGTTAGGTGGGGAGGTTCACAAACCTGAACGATTACTTCCGACGCGTTCGCGATATTTCCTGTGGTCTCAACGGGCTTATATCGCGGCCGCCATACGCGGCTTTTTCTCCACCGGTCGCCTCGAACCTGCCGACGCGTTCGAACCGAGCATACTGCGTCACGTAATAATCGCCGCACGTCCCGCCAAAAGCTGTTCTGATCCCGTCATGCCGGGCTTGTGGCTCGACAGCGCACATGAAATCTTGAAATTTGTTACTCCGCATTCCTCGCCAGCTGAGTCTGACGCGTTTTTGCGACGACTGTCCAAATCGGACTGCTATCGTCGACTCGATGCCATTCAAAAAGATATTTTTGAGCTTTACAGCGCGGCGGGAAGACGCAACGCGACACAAATGGCGGCGCTAGCGGAAAAGCTGTTAAAGAATGACAAAGCCCCACGAGATCAGGATCGATATTTCTTAAGCGCCGGTATGCTGGGTTATCTCGCCAACAACCAAGTGCTAAACGCGCAGCAACTCTGGCGTACCTATGGCGCGCGCACGTTAGGCGGACAAACGCCCGACATCATGCTGCGCTTTTTGTGGTCGCACAGTATTTATCGGGACCGGAATCAGAACCGAACCAACTCGTAAAACGACGCCGCGTTTCGATGCGGAGAGATCGGGTAGGATTGTGGTCTAACGATGAAATAAATCGCGCTTCAGGAGACCGTATGCCACACAACCTGTTCAACACGTTGCAGAAATTTCAGATCGGTTCGAACAAAATCGGGCAGCTCTACTCGCTGCCTGCACTCGAAGCCGCCGGGATTGGCAAAATCTCGCGCCTGCCGATTTCGATACGCATCGTGCTAGAAGCGGTGTTGCGTCATTGCGACGGCAAGAAGGTCACCGAAGCGCACATCAAGCAGTTGGCCAACTGGCATTCAACCGCCGCGCGCACGGATGAAATTCCCTTCGTCGTGGCGCGCGTGGTTTTGCAGGATTTCACGGGCGTACCGTTGCTTGTCGACCTCGCGGCGATGCGCAACGTCGCTTCCGACATGGGGAAAAATCCGAAGGCGATTGAACCGCTGGTACCAGTCGATCTGGTCGTTGACCACTCGGTGATGATCGATTACTACGGCACCCAGGATGCGATCGATTTGAATATGAAGCTCGAGTTTCAACGCAACGCCGAGCGCTATCAATTTTTGAAATGGGGCATGCAAGCGTTCAACACCTTTAAAGTCGTGCCGCCCGGCATCGGCATCGTGCATCAAGTGAATTTGGAATATCTCGCGCGCGGCGTGCATAACAAAAACGACATCTATTATCCCGACACGCTCGTCGGCACCGATTCCCACACAACGATGATCAACGGCAT
>JAHFQD010000409.1 GCA_023266455.1 Candidatus Muproteobacteria bacterium | reverse complement strand
TCCCGCATCACGATCCACCACAGCAAACCGAGCGTCATCATGCCGCCGATCAGTTGCACCATCAGCACCAACGGCTTGTAGCGATACTCGTACGTGAGAAACCCGACAACACCGAGCGCGACCGTAAGCACCGCGGTGATAAGCGGAATCCATATTTGCTGCGCGCGCCGGCGACGTTTCAAACGCCAGCCGAGCACGGTCAACCGCATCAACAACAAACTGAAACCGCCAGCGATGAAGCGCTGCAAGGTTTCCTGGAATGCGTGTTTTTTCTCCAGCGCTTTTTGTTTCTGTGCGTCGGGCTCTAAATTCAAATCTTGCGCCACCAGCGGCGCGAACAACACGCCGTAGCATCCGGGCCAATCGCGGCAACCGATATCGACCTCGGACAGACGCGTGTACGCACCGAACACGAGAGCGACAAACGCCAACCCCGTGGCGGCGAGCGCCATGCGGAAGAAACGCGCTGACTGTTCGGGAATACGCATCAGCCGATTCGCGATACGCGCAGCAAACGCGTGAGGTCTTTGCGGATGTCGCTCGGGTCGGCGTCCGCCGGGTAGCTCAGCATAAAATTCCCAAGCGGATCGACGACGTAAATACGATGCAAGCCACGCAGCGCATCCCCTTCCGGTATGTCGAACTCGCGCGCGAAGCGTTTAATTTCCGCCGACGGACCGACGAGCGCCGATATGTCCGGATAATCTTTTAATTGATAGCGCAACATTTCAAGCGCGCGCGTATCGGTCAGCGTCATCACGCCGCGCACGCGGCCGGCTTCTTTGCCTTGCGCCGCGATCACTTGGCGAATTTTATATAACGCTTGTTCGCACACCTTCGCGCATTCGCTCGATCCGAAATACAACAACAGCCATTTGCGCGGCGCCGCGCTCAGACGAATCTTGGCGCCCTCTAACGCCGTCAATTCGACGTCGGCCACCACGCGTGGCGGCGTAACGAGATCGCCGTGGGGATGCACGTCGTCCGGCCGCCAACCGCTGTAATACAGCGCGTAAGACAGCACCATTGGCGACGCGAACAAAACCGCGAGCGCTATTAATCGAACACGAGGACTCATTTGGATTCTCTCTTTTTACGTCCGGCGCGATACCACATCACGCCGAGGATTACCGCCGCTAACGTGGCGAGGGCGAACCATTGGAAAGCATAGCCTTGGTGTACGGCGATGCCGGCGTCGAGCCGCCCCCATTTCCGCAGGAACCCGTGCGGCACATCGGCATCGAGCAACACGGTGACCGACTGAATGGGGAAAGATACCGACGTACGGAAACGCTGCATATCGAGATACGGCCATACCGTTTGCCAACCGGTCGCGCTCCGTGGCGGTTCGCTCAAGGTAAAAACTTTATCCGCCGGTACGATCGCGGTGCCTTTTATTTCTTGTACGTTCCCAGGCGTTTCGATATCGGGTAATCGCTGGCGGCTTTCCCCCAGCGGGATCCATCCACGATTCACCAATAAACGCGTTTCGCTTCCTTCGAGTTGCAGCGGCGTGATCACGTGATAACCGGGCGCGCCGTTGTGCACGCGATTATCAATCAATAGTTGATGCGCGACGTCGTAACGACCGCGCGCTAGTACGCGGCGGAATCGCCATTGCTCGGGGGTTGTCGGCATATCCGCGCTCATGCGTAGCGGCGCGGCGTCGATACGTTCGTCGTATTCGTGTTGCAGCGCACGTTTTTCTTGCGCGCGCTGTAGTTGCCAGAACCCTAACGCGGCGAGGACTGGAATCAACGCGAGCAAGATGATGGTGGGAACTAAAACCGACCGCGAACGCTCCATATAGATCGGCAAAAATCCGGCAAGGAAAAAACGACGTTGAATTTCCTATATTATACCGCCAATCCATTGTTTACCGGTGTCCCCATGTTGCTAAAAATCATCGTCCTTCTCATGATGCTTGCCATCCTGATCAGCCTGGGTTCCGCAGCGGTGTCCCTCCTGCGCAACCGCGATCAAGCGCACGGCACCAAGATGGTGCGCGCATTGACCTGGCGCATTGGGTTATCTCTCACCTTGTTTATATTGCTGATGGCGGGATTTTATTTCGGCGTCATCTCACCGCACGGTGCGGTAAAGCCCTAACCTCTCCCGAACCCCAAATAAAAACGGCGCTCCGTGGAGCGCCGTTTTTTTATGCACTGGCGAGTGTTACAGCCAGTAGACAAAGATGAACAGGAACAGCCATACCACGTCGACGAAGTGCCAGTACCAAGCAACCGCTTCGAAAGCGAAATGGTTTTCCGGCCGAAAGTGTCCTTTGATCGAACGACCCAGAATCACGATCAGCATGATGGTGCCCATGGTCACGTGGAAACCGTGAAATCCGGTGAGCATGAAGAACGTCGCACCGTAAATGCCGGTCTTGAGCGTGAGGCCCAACTCCA
>JAHFQD010000408.1 GCA_023266455.1 Candidatus Muproteobacteria bacterium | reverse complement strand
GCCGCCGTCTCTCAGTAACGGCAGACCGCGCACAGAATTTCCTGAACAACGGCCGGATTATGCTCCGACAGACCGCGCGTTATTCCATCCTCAGTTATTCGGCGGAGCATACCCACCTGAACTACTGGATAAATTAACGCCAGGTACCCGTGTACTGGACATTGGAGCCGGTAAAGGAGGAGTCGTCATCGGCCTTCGCTGGTTTGGCGTACTTGCCGAAGGCTTGGATGTTAGGCCGGACTTAGCGGACGCGCCCTATTTACATCGTATATCTATTCAAGAAGCGGAATTCCCTCTGGGTCGTTTCCGTCAAATACTGTCGTCGTATTCGCTACCCTCATTCGAAGACTCGTTTGAATTTTTCTTGGCGCTGTTGAGAAATAAGATCGCGCCTTGGCTGCCGCATGGCGGCCAATTTCATCCCTCTCCTTTACCGGTCGCTCGACGAGATCAAGTACATAAAGCCATTGCTGAGATACCTGATTTAGAGATTACTCACGAGGACGCTATCACCATTCGCGATCTGGATTGCTTCTACATAGAGATCACCAAAACCGGCTACGTCATTCCAAGAGACATTACGCTCGACGAACTCTTCGATATCGACGCACAGGCGTATAAAACCGCCGTCGATATGCAACTGGAGCAATTCATCGAGCGCCGTCGTCAATTAGAAGACACGCTCGCCACAAGAAGCATCGAAGACAGCGACGCGCCTCTCGAAGCCGAATTCGATCAAGCTGTATGGGACGAACGCGTCGCCCTGCGGGAACTCGCGGTTATCGACGCGTTGCTGGCATGGCGCGAAGCGAACGAGTTATTCGAGACGGAAACGGAAACGACGGAGGGAACGCGTCATACCGAAGATGAGATAGCGACGCTACGCGCCAGAACCATATCGGCGCTAGCCAGTCTGGAACGTGTGAAAAGCACTAGCAAGAAAGCACCGAACGACGATCTCGATAAAATCATTTCGCATTTCGTATTGGAGAGACACGGCGATTCGCTGCTTAGTCGTTTGGATCGTTGCTACTTCAAACAATCCATCGATCTTTTGCTGCACGATCCGCAGATGGCACGCATGATCCACCGGCTGACGGCGTGGCGCCATCTCTACCTGCTTCGTAACTTAATTTATTCACCAGCGTTCATCCGACGATTGGCGCAGTCGCCGCACTACATCAACAAAATAAGAGTTGTTCTGCATGATTTACGTGGTGTTGTCACGAATACTACTACCAACAACATTTGGTGGGATCCGCACTCGGCACTTCGCTTAGATAGCGGAGAAATACTTAGCCCAGCAGCTGGCTTGGGGCATGAGTTAGCGCACGTCGCCAGAAATGTAATCTTCGGAACTGTGTATGGGATTTTACCCGTCAGCCGATATCACAATCTGGAAGAACGGCGCATTATCTTAGGTCCGGAAAGAGCGGCGGTCCTAACGCTGGGAGACGGCACACGCACTAATCACGATAGCGCCAGCCCGGTGCGAGTCGGCAACCCCACCTTCGCCGATGTCATGCCGCTGGCGTTAATGACACCGGCAACGATCGTGAGATCTGCAACCAACTACGCCGAAATCTTCGGCGACTCTGGTTTCTTAGCGGACGCCACGTTAGACCGAAAAACACAAACGTTACGGCTCACGTTTAGGAATCGAACCCTAGATGGATCACGTCGGGTACGCGTCGATGTCCCCACCTTCATCGCTGATGCGCTGGAATACTTCGGCGATGCCGCTAACATCATCGAATTGCGATGGGACGTCGAGACGGACATCCTCGATGATCTCAACGACTGGTTCGAACAGGAACGGTATCTAGACCAAGCTGTCCTCCAAACCTATGTCGGAAGTGCATTGAAATTGCGTTTCCAGCTCCGGAAATCCAGGATCGTCCGTTCGAGCGGCGTCGGCACCGGTAGACGTTTGGAAGTCGTTACCACACGTTGGCGACAGTGGCCGGTCGACAAACGAATAGAGGCGTACTCCAACGTCGATTTTTCTTACAACCCGTGGCAGTTCGATAGACGCTATTCGCTAAACCGTTTAACAGCTGGAAATATCATGCACCGACTCGCTCCGCTGCGGCACGTGATCAATACCGATCATAGCAGCGGTGATAGCGTCGCCGGTATCGTAACGAACGCGAATATACCGACGGCACTCATTCAACAGGCGGCGGACTCGCTCGGTATTCCTGTCATCGATCGCGTGCGTGGCGTTTTGGTAAACCCTACGAACTCCACTATCGGCATGCATGGCAGCACTGTAACAGCGCGCGAAATTGTGGAGCAGTTACGCTCGGGTGTAGAAAATTCGTCGGCATTAAATCAAGTGCTTCGCGTCATCGACTTGGTGGAAAACGAGTTACCGCACATCTCGAGCGAAGCAGCACTGACGATCATCATGC
>JAHFQD010000407.1 GCA_023266455.1 Candidatus Muproteobacteria bacterium | reverse complement strand
CAACATCAAGATGGTGGTGACGTTAATTGCCCCGATTGCGATGGAACAAGGATTACGCTTTGCCATCCGTGAAGGCGGAAGAACCGTCGGCGCAGGGGTGGTGGCAAAGGTGTTGGAGTAAGAAACCTTCCGGGTCAATGTGAACCGGGAACTAGCAACGTAGAAGACGATGGCTAATCAAAGAATACGTATCCGTCTTAAAGCGTTCGATCATCGCTTGATCGATCGATCGGCTCAGGAAATCGTGGACACCGCGAAGCGCACAGGTGCGCTGGTGCACGGTCCTATTCCGTTGCCGACCAAGATCGAGCGTTTCACGCTCAATCGGTCGCCGCATTCGGATAAGAAGTCGCGCGATCAGTTCGAGATTCGTACGCATAAACGAATCATGGACATTATTGAGCCGACGGACAAAACAGTTGATGCATTGATGAAGCTTGATCTGGCGGCCGGTGTGGACGTCGAGATCAAGTTGAACTGAGGCACGTATGGCGCTCGGACTAGTAGGAAAAAAATTGGGAATGACGCGTGTTTACGCGCAAGACGGTACAGCCACGCCGGTAACGGTGCTGGAAGTAACGCCGAATCGCGTGACGCAAGTGCGTTCCTTGGAAAACGACGGCTATGCCGCTGTGCAAGTGACCATTGGCGAACGTCGCGCAACCCGCGTGATCAAGTCGCAAGCGGGCCACTTTAAGAAAGCCGGCGTCGAGCCAGGCCGCGGCATGTGGGAATTCCGTCTAGAAACCGGCGAAGGCGCAGAGCTGAAAGCGGGTGCGGAAATCAAAGTCGATTTGTTCAAGGCTGGCCAGTTTGTCGATGTGCAAGGTACCTCGATCGGTAAAGGTTATGCCGGCGTACATAAGCGCCATCATTTCCGCGGCGGTCGTGCTTCACACGGTAACTCGCTGTCGCATCGCGCACCGGGTTCTATCGGTCAGCGTCAAACGCCGGGTCGCGTTTTCCCTGGCAAACGCATGACAGGTCACTTGGGCGATGTCACGCGCACCAATCAAAACCTGGAAGTGATTCAGGTCGATGTGGAAAAGAATTTGTTGCTCGTCAAAGGCTCCATCCCGGGTTCAAAAGGCCGTGATGTGTTGATTCAGCCGAGCGTGCATAAGAAGAACGCTAAGGCCGCCGCTCCAGCGCCGGCGAAGAAGTAACAGGATAACGAGATCATGAAGCTGCAAATGATAAACGAAGCGGGCAAGACGGGGGAGATTGAAGTCTCCGACGTCGTGTTCGGCGCCGCTTTCAATGAGCCGCTGGTGCATCAAGTCGTTGTTGCCTATCAAGCAGGCGGCCGCGCAGGCTCGCGTAAACAATTGACGCGGGCTGAAGTGCGCGGTGGTGGTCGAAAGCCGTGGCGTCAAAAAGGTACGGGTCAAGCCCGCGCCGGTACGATTCGTAGCCCGTTGTGGCGCGGTGGCGGTAGAGTTTTTCCATCTTCACCGGACGAGAATTTCGAACAGAAAGTAAATCGCAAGATGTATCGCGGTGCCGTACGTTCGATTTTGTCCGAACTTATACGTCAAGACCGTTTGATCGCCGTCAAAGATTTCAGCATCGACGCGCCGAAGACGAAGTCGTTGATCGCAAAATTGAAGAGCTTTAACACTAAAGACGTATTGATTGTGACGGATGTGGTCGACGAGAAGCTCGTTTTGGCTGCGCGTAATCTTCCCGGCATCGAAGTCTGTGCCGTCAGCGCGGCGGATCCGGTGAGCTTAGTCGGTCACGACAAAATCATCGTTACTCAGGCGGCCGCCAAGCGTTTTGAGGAGTGGCTGTCATGAACCGTAAAGAATTAGTGTACGACATCATCCGCGCTCCGCACGTCTCCGAGAAGAGCACGCGCGTAGCCGATAAAGCTCGACAGATTGTTTTTGAAGTTCGAGTCGACGCCACCAAGCCTTTGATCAAAGAGGCCGTGGAAAAAATGTTCAATGTCCAAGTTGCGCACGTTACTGTGCTCAACATGAAAGGCAAGCGTAAGCAAAGCGGTCGTATCGCTGGCAAGCGTCAAGACTGGAAGAAGGCGTATGTGCGCCTGAAGCCAGGCCAAGACATCGATTTCATGGGCACGAAGTAACGCGCTAACGGATAAATGGTCTAGCCATGCCACTCGTCAAACCCAAACCAACATCTCCCGGCATTCGAGCCGCCGTGCATGTAGTGCATCCGCATCTACATAAAGGCGAGCCGTATGCCCCATTGCTGGAAAAGAAAAATCGCAAAGGTGGTCGTAATAACCTTGGACGCATTACTATGCGTCATCAAGGTGGCGGCCATAAACAGTTCTACCGTATCGTCGATTTTAAACGCGACAAAGACGGTATACCGGGATGTATTGAACATCTCGAGTATGACCCGAATCGCAGCGCGCATATCGCCTTGGTGCTGTACGCCGATGGTGAAC
>JAHFQD010000406.1 GCA_023266455.1 Candidatus Muproteobacteria bacterium | reverse complement strand
AAACCTTCATGCGCCGCTCGTGCCGCGGGCGCATCGACCGCTTTCTCGCGCGCCTCCAGATCCTTCAGCATGTTATTGATGAGACTCATTTCCAACGTCCCCACACCAAGGCGCCGATGCTGAGCGCAGCGATGGCGGCGAAGGTCGTCAAGTAACGCAACAATCGCGTGCGGAACGGAACACGCGAGGTCATAGTCGATTCAGTATCGGCGATGGCGGCGCGTACATGATTCGCACCGACGATGTGCGCGCCCTCGCCGTAAGCCGCGAGCAAGGATTTATGCGCCAGCACATTCATTAAACGCGGAACACCGCGCGCGCCGCGATGAAGCCGCTTAACGGCTTCGGGGAAAAATAATTGTTGCCCGTGATAGCCGGCGATCGAGAGCCGGTGCGCGATATAAGACTGCGTTTCGCGCAACGTGAACGGCCGCAACTCGCAGCTGAATGTGATGCGCTGCTTCAGTTGTCGCACCGACACTTCGTCCAAACGCTGGTTCAATTCCGGTTGGCCGAACAACACCACTTGTAACAACTTGCGGCGCTCGGTTTCCAAATTGGTTAACAACCGTAAACTCTCAAGCGTCTCGAGCGGCATCGCCTGCGCTTCGTCGAGGCAAACCACGACGCGGCGACGCTCGGCATACGTATCGATCAAATAACGCGTCAACATTTTCAATAATTGATGCTGATTGACGTCGTTGGGGTAACTCAAACTCAACTCGTCCGCGACGGCGAACAATAGCGTCATCGGCTGCAGATAAGGATTGGGAATATACGCGGTAACGAATTCGCGATGATCCAACGCCGCGAGAAATTTGCGGCACAACATGGTCTTTCCGGTGCCGACTTCACCAGTGACTTTGATAAAGCCTTCGCCGGAACGCGCCGCCACCAGCAGTGTATTCAGGGCTTCTTGATGCGAAGAATCCGGGAAGAAAAAACTAGTATCGGGCGTGATCGTGAACGGCAGTTCATGCAGTCCGAAGTGGCTGCGATACATCGCCGTGCCCTACGGGCCGACGCGGATTTTTTTAATCCGCTCGCGTGTTTCGCCGATGGCGTTGTCCCAATCTTGTTCGGTTTTGATCACCGTCGGCTTGAGCAAGATCACGAGTTCTTTCTTAATACGCGTGACCTTTTTGTGTTTGAACAAATTGCCAAGGATCGGAATGTCGCCCAACAACGGCACCGATGAATTTTCGTCAGTCGTACCTTCTTTCATCAAACCGCCGATGACGACGATCTGGCCGCTCGTGGCGCGCACGACGTTGTCCGATTCTTCCACGGTGCTAAACGCCAGCGGCAGGCTGAAACCGACGCCGAGGGCGGTAAAGCTCTTGGTCTTCTCGGTAACGGTGCTGACGGAAGGATGGATATGCAGCGTGATGTTGCCTTGATCGTCGATCTGCGGCATGACATCCAACACGATGCCGGAGAAGAACGAAGACAATTCCACCGTCGGCGACGACACCGCACCACCTGTCGTGGTCGAACTCGACGTGCTCGAAACGCCGGTGACGAAAAATTCGTCCGAGCCGACTTTGATCACCGCTTTTTGATTGTTCACCGCCGACACGCGTGGGCTCGACAGTACTTGCACTTCGCCTTGAGACTGCAGCAATTCGACAAAGGCGGCGAACGTGTCGGATTTGGCGGCGAGAGAGAAAATTCCGCCGAACGCCTGGGCATTCGTGCCGGAGATCGCGCTATACGCGGAAGGATTGAGATTGCCCGAATTACCGACGATCTCGCTCGCGCTAGGATGTCCGCTGCCGGTAAGGGACGTGCCGCCGCCTACTTGGCCGATGGTAAAGCCGCCCTGGATCTTCGACCAATTGATACCGGTTTGGAAACTGTCGTTCAATTCGACTTCGAGAACCTTGGCTTCCAAAATAACTTGGCGCCCGATCGTAGCGTGCGTGGCCTGCAAGTATTCTTCGACGACACGCTGTTCATCCGGCATCGCGCGCACGGCGACCACGCCGGTTTGTTGATTCACGATAACCTTGCGACCACCTTCGGAACCGACAAGCGCGACCAACGTCAATTGCAAATCTTTCCAGAAATCCGACTGCGATTGCGTCTCCAACTCAATGCTGGAAAATCCGCTCGAGCCGGAAGACGCGCTGCTCGACGTGCCGCTGGTGCCGCCGGTCGAACGTTGACCAATGCCGCCGCCGCTGACGCGCGTGTCGGATTTACCTTTGCGAATAAGATTCAAGTAATTGACGTTGTACAACCGCGTCTGCATTTCGCGGCCGAGGATGAAAAAGCGATTTCCCTCACGCCGGTACTCATAACCATAAACGCGACGGATAGTTTCCATCGCTTCGGGGACGGTGATGTTCTTAAGATCGAGCGTCACAACGCCGGAAATACCTGGATGCACCACAATGTCGAAAGGCGTTCCTTCCACTAA
>JAHFQD010000405.1 GCA_023266455.1 Candidatus Muproteobacteria bacterium | reverse complement strand
TGTTTTCCTGCATCGCCTGCGCTTGCTTCATGATATTGCCAAGTCCGCCTTTCAACATGGTGATTGCCTCGTTATGCCTTTGGCCGAATCGAATTGGGAGTAACGCGCGCGCCGAAACGATCTTGCATCGCGCGCACAACGGGATCGTCCTGTAGCGATTGCACTGCGTCCTGCTGGCGTTCGTTCTGCAAACGCAGCCGCTCTTTCGTCGGCGTCTCGCTGGGTGGTTTGCCGATGCGAATCGTCAACTTGATCGGCCGTCCTAATTGTTCTTCTAACGCTTGCTTCAATTCCACTTCGCGTTCTTTCTTTAACAATTGACCACAGACCTCGTCGAGCACCAGCGACATGGCGTCGTCGATATGCGATTCGAGCACGGTGTTGTTAGCGAGCTCGCGCACGAATCCGGAGAGTTTGAGTTGCGCTACGGTTTGCGCCCAACCGCTAGCGCCGTCTGGCACCGGTGCGGCTTCGATCGGGTTCGCCGTCTCTTCATAAAGCCCATACGGCGGCACCGCTTCGGCTACTGCGGTGATTTCTTCGGCCGGCGCGCTGCTCGTTTCCACCAACAGCCGTGGTTGTTCGCGCACCACGGTCGCCGCCGACCGCTTGGCGACGGAAACCGGTGTCGGCGATGTCGTGGAACGCGTCACCGTCGGTTTTTCTTTGGACGGCCCTTCGCCACCGGGGCGAAACGCCAACATCCGCAACAAAGTCATCTCGACGCCATCGCGCGGATCGGGCGCGTACGGCAAATCACGACGGCCGAGAACGCCGATCTGATAATAAAGTTGCACGTCCGACGGCGTGATCGCTTGAGCATGCGCGCGCAAACGTTCGTCTTCGGACGAAATCGCTTCGGCTTGGATCAAGGCGATTTCATGCAACGCACGCAGCAATTCGTCCAGCAAGGATTCTGGTTCGGCGCCATGTTCGACGACGTCCGCCATCACCGCGAGCAATCCGGCGGCGTTGCCAGCACCAAGCGCTTCGAGGCAACGATGCACCGAGTCGTAATCGATGGTACCGAGCATCGAACGCACGTCAGTTTCTTTAAGCTTGCCGCCACCGTAAGCGATCGCTTGATCCAACAGCGATAAACCGTCGCGCATGCTGCCATCAGCACCACGCGCCAGTAGCGCGAGCGAAGCCGCGTCGTGTTCGACGTTCTCGGCCTGCAAAATCCGCATCAGTTGTTGTGAGATCTGTTCCACCGACAAGCGCTTGAGATTGAATTGTAGGCAACGCGACAACACCGTCACCGGCAGTTTTTGCGGATCGGTGGTCGCGAGCAAGAATTTCACGTGCGGCGGCGGTTCTTCCAGCGTCTTCAACAACGCGTTGAAGCTATGGCCGGAAAGCATGTGGACTTCGTCGATGAGGTAAACCTTGTAGCGTCCGCGTGTAGGCGCGTACTGCACGTTGTCGAGCAACTCGCGCGTATCGTCGACCTTGGTGCGCGAGGCGGCGTCGACTTCAATGAGATCAACGAAACGCCCCTCGTCCACTTCGAGGCAGGCGGAACATTTTCCGCAAGGTTGGGAGGTTACGCCGGTTTCGCAGTTGAGCGATTTCGCGAGTATGCGCGCGATGGTGGTTTTGCCAACGCCGCGCGTACCGACGAATAGAAAAGCGTGATGGAGACGATTGCGATCGAGCGCGTTGATCAGCGGCCGCACCACGTGCTCCTGCCCGACCAGCTCGGAAAAATTACGTGGGCGCCATTTGCGCGCGAGAACTTGATAGCTCACAAATCGTTTTGTGCGTCGAATTTAGTGTGTCGTCGGGTGGCGGTTTGGACCAGCCATACCTCAATACCCGAAATGCCTGCTGCGGCTGCTTCCTTCCGGACCTGACCGGGTTCACAAACCTTCGTCATCGAGGAGACCAGCCCTCACCGCCATAAATAAAACGGGGGCAAGTGTAACACGGAGAAGTACGCCGTGGCATAAGTTGTCTATATAGTCTTAACTCCATATAGACATCTGAAGAAGATTATTAAAACATCGATGGATTCCGGCAATCCCACATCTTAACTTTCATTAATGAAATGAAAATGCGCTATCTCTGGCTCGCTTGTCTCTTGGTATTTACTGTCGCCAAAGCCGACCCTATCGTTGTCGGATTCGGATTTCATAAGCCACCCTATATCTTCGAGAATCAGCGAACCGGTTTGGAATTCGAACTCGTAGAGGCCGCTTTCAAAGCAGCCGCGATAGAAATCCAACCGTTTTTTGCATCGCAAGGACGGTTGCACGCGATGATGGAGATGTCACAACTGGACGCCATCGTAACGACAAACGAGCAAAGCGGGGTCAAAGCATATTATTCCGACGTTTATATCATTTATCGAAATTACGCCATCAGTCTGGCTAAGCGTAAATTGAAAATCGACGTTATCGAAGATTTATCCAGTTATTCTATTA
>JAHFQD010000404.1 GCA_023266455.1 Candidatus Muproteobacteria bacterium | reverse complement strand
CCGACGACGACGGCAACGACGGTGATTTCCAGCGTAACTTTCATGCCAGTCCAGAGATAAGGCAGCGCTCCAGGGATCGAGCTCCAATCCAGTTCGCCCATCACTTGCCTCCGATATAACCGGGAACGCGCGTGCGGTTTTCGATCCAGCGCATGAACAACATAACCACGACGTTAATCAGTAAGTACAACAGCGTCACCGCGATGAACGATTCATACGGCTGCGCGGTGTAGTCCACGAGTTGCCGACTTTGCGCGGCGAGTTCGAATAAACCGATGGTCGAACACACGGCGGAATTCTTGAAGATATTCAAAAACTCCGAGGTCAGCGGCGGCACAACGATACGAAACGCCATCGGCAACAACACGTAGCGATAGGTTTGCGGTAACGTGAAGCCCATCGCCAACCCGGCGTTTTTCTGCCCGCGCGCGAGCGAGTTGATACCGGCGCGCACTTGCTCTGAAACGCGCGCACTGGTGAAAAATCCGAGACAAATCATGGCCGCGAAAAATTGCTGAGCGATGGGGTTCATCTGCTTGATCGCACTACCCCAACGTTCCGGCAGCAACTCCGGCAACACGAAGTACCAAATGAAAAGCTGAACCAATAACGGAATATTGCGGAATAGTTCGACATACGCCGCCGCGAAACGCGACAGCCAGCGATTGGGAACGGTGCGTAGTACACCAACGAAGGAACCGAGAATCATGGCGATGAACCAAGCGCTCAACGACAGACTCACCGTCGTTTGCAAACCTGAGAACATCCAATCGAGATAAGTACCACCGCCGGATGGCGTTTGCTGGAAAAAAACACCCCAATTCCAGTGGTAGTTCATGCGCCCTTTCTTATGAAGAGTCTGCGGGGACGAAAAGCATTAACGCCTTCCGTCCCCACAGGACATTTACTCTGTATTACTCAAATGCCTTGTCGTTCGGCGCTTTAGATAACGCCTTCACGTCATCGCTCATCGGGAACTTGAGGTTCAAGCCCTTGGGCGGAACCGGCGATTCGAACCACTTCTTATACAACTTGGTGGCGTCCGGCGACTTCTGGAACTTCGCGATCACATCGTCCACCAGCGCTTTGAATTGCGGATCGTCTTTGCGCAGCATGCAACCATACGCTTCTTTAGATTGCGCTGTGCCGACGATCGTCCAATCGTCCGCTTTCTTCGCTTTCGCGCGTTCGCCGTAAAGCAGCGCGTCGTCCATCATGAACGCTACCGCACGACCGCTTTCAAGCGTGAGGAATGATTCGCCGTGATCCTTGGCGCTGATGATGTTCATGTTCATCTTCTTGTCTTCGTTCATCTTGCGCAGCAAACGTTCAGACGTCGTGCCCGCCGTGGTTACCACGTTCTTACCGACGAGATCCGGAAAGTCTTTGATGCCGGAATTGATCTTGGTCATCAAACGCGTGCCGATGATGAAGATGCTGTTAGAGAAAGCGACTTGCTTCTGGCGTTCGGTGTTGTTGGTGGTGGAACCGCACTCGAGATCGACGGTGCCGTTTTGCACTAGCGAGATACGATTTTGCGAGGTGACCGGAACCATCTTCGTGTCTAACTTGGCGAGCTTCAGATTCTTTTTGACGGCATCTACGACCTTCATCTGAATTTCGTAGGAGTAACCGACTACGCGTTGTTTGTCGTCATAGTAAGAAAACGGAATCGACGACTCGCGGTGGCCTAATGAAATAACACCGCTGTCTTTAATCTTCTTGAGTGTGCCTTCTTCGGCAGCCATCGCCGGCACCGCTACCGCTGAACAGACCGCCGTACAGACGGCCAGCATTCCTACAAAACGTTTGGCGTACATGTAAATCTCCTGTGGATAGGAAAATTGCGTTAGCTATAGACTAGACCGCTACTGCCAGCACGCAACTAAAGTAACACGGTTTTTCGGCCATAACATCAGCCATGAGTACGCCAACGCGGGGTGGGCTTATTGGTTATGAAGCTGCGCGCGGAAGCCAGCTGCATTGAGCGCGGCCACGATCTCATCGACGTGCGCGGCATCGCGGGTCTGCAACACCACGTCGAGTTCGGCGCTTTTCGCCGGCAACACGGTGAAGGCTCGTTGATGCGATACATCTTCGATGTTGGCGCCGCATTCGGCCACGATATGGGTGATCGCCGCCAGCGCGCCCGGTACGTCGCGGATGTCCAGATGAATTCGCGCTAACCTTCCGGCATGCACCATGCCTCGCTTAATGATGTCGACCAGCACGAACGGATCGAGATTGCCGCCCGACAACACCAGCCCCACGCATTTGCCGCGAAAGCGATCGGGATACTTCAATACGGCGGCCAACGGCGCCGCACCGGCGCCTTCCACCAACGTCTTTTCGATCTCGAGCAACTTTAGGATCGCGCGTTCGATGTCTTCCTCGCCGACTAATAACAAATCGTCGACGTAGCGACG
>JAHFQD010000084.1 GCA_023266455.1 Candidatus Muproteobacteria bacterium | reverse complement strand
TGAAAATGCGTGCGAGATCCGGCGCTAACGCCGCGCCGCCGACGATCACCAGCCGCACGCGACCGCCGAGACCGTTGCGCACTTTTTGCGCCACGAGTACATCGAGCAACGGCCACAATAATTTTTCGGCGAAACTCAGCGGTTCGCGCTTGAATCGACGCCAACCGATATCCACCGCTTTCTCGAACAGACGGCGCTTAAAACTTCCAGGCGCCATCTTTTCCTGCATACGGCTCCAGACGCGCTCGAAGATGCGCGGCACCGCGATCAAGATCGTCGGTTTCTGCGCGCGCATGTCTTCCGCGAGCGTGCTGATATTGCGCGCATACACAGTTTGCGCGCCGGCCCAAATAGCCGAGTAATAGCCGCAGGTGCGTTCGAACATATGCGACAGCGGCAAAAACGACAGAAAGCGATCGGTGACGCGCACCGGAATAAGATGCATCGACGCCAACACGTTGCTGAGGATATTGCGATGCGACAGCATCACGCCCTTCGGCCGTCCGGTAGTACCGGAGGTATACACGATGGTCGCGAGATCGTTAGCCCCGGCCGGTGACCGTAACGGTTCGGCGGCGCGCGCCGGCAACCATTCCTGTAAACGACGAACCCGCGCGTCCGACGTCGCTGGACCGAGAATAATCACGCGTTCGACGGCAGCGACTTTATCTTTCAGCGCTTCCCATTGCGCAGCGTTTTCCAATATCAACGCGCGCGCGTCGGCGTCGTTCAAACACCAGGCCATGTTGTCGGGGCGATCGTCGAAGTACAGCGGCACGGTTACCAAACCGAGTCCGATCGCGGCTTGATCGAACAACATCCATTCGACGCGGTTATGCAGGCACAACGCCACGCGATCGCCCGGCTTGAATCCTTCTTTGGCTAACGCCGTCTGCCAACGACCGACTTCTTGTGCGATGTCGCCCCAGGACCAATCGCACCATAGACTACCTTCGAATTGCCGATACGCTGGCGCATGCGGAGTCTCCCGCATGCGTTCGAGGAAAAGATCAGAAAGATTCGATTGATCCGAAAGATCCATGCGATGTAGAAAATATTATTCGTCAGACATCGATGGTTGTCGGAACAATTCCGTCTGCGACCAACCCGGATCGGGCTCGAAGCGTTTGCCGTATTCCTGCGACAACCGATACAGGCTGTGACTGATACCGGTTTCGCCGAGCGACGCGATGTAGCGCATCGGCCCGCCCAGGAACGGCGCGAAACCGGTGCCGTAAACCATGCCGGCGTCGACCGCATCCGGCTGATTGACCACGCCCTCGCGCAAACAGGCCACCGCTTCGTTAAGCAAGCGCAGAATCAAACGCTCGGCGATCGGCGCATAGACGTTGCGCTCGGCCTTGGGTTTTTGCGGATGGCCTTTGGCGTCCCATTCATAAAACCCTCGTCCGGATTTCTTACCGAGTCGGCCTTCGTTAACGAGATTGGCGAGCAAGGCCGGCACGTCGAGTTTCAGCGGACCCGCCAACACTTGCGCGACCGAGTAGCAAATATCGAGTCCGACGACGTCGCCGAGTTCGATCGGTCCCATCGGCATGCCGAAATCGGTGGCGGCGCGATCGATCGTCTCTAACGCCACGCCTTCTTCCGCGAGCTTCACTGCCTCGAGCAGATACGGCATCAAGATTCGATTAACCAAGAAACCGGGGCTGCTCTTAACGTCGAGGGGTAGGCGATCGAGCGCGGTGGTAAACGCGCGGGCTCTACCCAGCGCTTCATCGCTGGAATACGAACCGCGCACGATTTCGACCAACTGCATCTTCGCCACCGGATTGAAAAAATGCAGCCCGACCAAACGCGACGGATCGGACAACCCTTGCGCAATGGTTTCCAGCGGGATCGATGAGGTGTTAGATGCGAACAAAGCATCGCGTCGTGCACGACGCTCAACATCGCGGAACAACGCCTGTTTCGCGTCGACTTTTTCCACAATCGCTTCGATCACTAAATCGGCGCGCTGCAACCCATCGCCGTTGAGATCGGGCATTAAACGATCCATCGCTTCCTGCACCATGCGCGGATCCTTCAGCGATTTCTTATAAAACTCGCCGGCGCGTTTAAGCGCACGCGCCAAAATTTCCGGCTTTTGATCCTGCAAGGTGACGCGGAAGCCTTTATTGGCGGCCCACATGGCGATGTCGCCACCCATGACGCCAGCGCCGATGACGTGGACATGCCGAATACCGTGCGCCTGCGCGCGACCGTGACGCTTGAGGTCTTCGCCGATCAGAAACACATGCACGAGATTGCGGCTGGTGCGCGAAACTAGCAGTTCGCCGAGCGAGAACGCTTCCTGTTCTTCATTGGCGCGTTGTTGCCACAGCTCCAGAATCCGATACGGCGCCGGATAGTGATCCGGATGCGCTTTGCCGGCGACGCGCTTGGTTAAATATTTCACTACCAAACGGCGCAACGGTTTCCAATTAGGAATGCGCTTGAACCACGGCGCGCGGCGCGCGCCCGGATTGGTTCGAACAATATTTTCTGCGGCTCGTAATAGATGCCGCTCCGGTACGATTTCATCCGCCAAGCCGATAGCGCGCGCCTCTTTGGGGCTGACGGTGCGGCCGCTCAGTATTAAGTCGAGTGCGATAAAATCGCCCACGATAAGCGGCATACGGATGGTGCCGGCGAAACCCGGGTGAATTCCGAGCCGGACTTCCGGCAAACCGAGCCGAGTCGCCGGGTCTTCGCGCAACACGCGGTAGGTGCAGGCGAGCGCCAATTCCATACCGCCGCCGAGACAAAAACCATGAATCGCCGCGACTGACGGAAACGGCAATGACTCCAGTTGCCGAAAAATCCGCTGACCGGTGCGCGCGAGTTCGGCCGCCACCGCCGGATCGCTAATTTCTTGAAATTCGCGCACATCCGCGCCGGCGATGAAACCGGAGGGCTTGGCCGAACGAATGATCAAGCCCTTGAGCGGTCTTTCGGCGAGATTCGTTAAATGTTGTTCGAACTGTTCCAGTGCCGCGCGCGATAACACGTTCGCCGATTGCCCAGCGACGTCGAACGTAAGCCAGGCGATATCGTTGCGGATTTCTAACTGCCAATGTGTCGCTTGCATTGCTTCGGGCCGGTTCATGCCGCGCTCCTTTCAGCACGCATCAACATCGCGCCACCTTGGCCGCCGCCGATGCATAACGTCGCCACGCCCGTGCCACCCTTACGGCGCAACGCGTGCAACAAGTGCAAGACTAAGCGCGCACCGCTGGCACCGATCGGATGACCGGCGGCGATGGCGCCGCCTTCGGGATTGAGCTTCGTCGGATCGATACTGCCGAGCGGCGCATCCAACCCCAGTTCATCGCGGCAGTAAGCGGCGTTGTCCCAGGCGGCTTGGCAACCGAGCACTTGCGCGGCGAAGGCTTCGTTTAATTCCATCTGCGTCAGATCCTGCATTTTGACGCGCTGACGCGTCAACAAACGCGCCACGGCGTGCGCGGGGCCCATGCCCATTTGCGTTGGTTCGACACCTGCCCATTCGTGACCAAGCAATTCGCCCAGCACCGGCAGGTTGTGGCGTCGCACCGCTTCTTCGCTCGCGAGCAACAACATCGCGGCGCCGTCGGTGATCTGCGAACTATTGCCCGAGGTGACCACGCCGTATTTGCGATCGAACACCGGTCGCAATTTGGCGAGTTGGCCAAGATCGGAATCGCGGCGCATGCCGTTGTCCTCCGCGGCGTATCCACCACGGTTGTCGTACAACAAGGCGATTTCCGGTTTCATGTGCCCAGCGTCGAACGCCGCCACCAAACGCCGATGGCTTTCAAGCGCGTAGGCGTCTTGGCTCTCGCGCGAAATGCCGAAGCGATGCGCGACGATCTCAGCTGTCTGGCCCATACTCATTTTGTACAACGGATCGGTGAGTCCAAGCAGCAGCGAGTACACCGGTTTGAGATGCGAGCGCCGGAAACGAAGAATCGATTTCAGACGTTGCAGAAAATCTTTGGCGCGCATCGTGTTGGCGAGCCACGCGTTCATTTCGAGATTCCACTGTATCGGCGCGCGGCTCATCGATTCGGTGCCACCGGCGAGCACGAGATGCGAAAGCCCGAGCGCGATACGTTCATAACCGTTGGCGACCGCTTGCAAACCGGAGGCGCAATTGCGCTGCACAGTGAACGCCGGCATTTTTTTGCCGCAACCCAAACGCAGCGCGATGATACGTGCGATGTTGGCTTCGTCCGGCGCGGGGATCACGCAGCCGACGATAACTTCGTCTAGTTCTTCAGGCGCGAACAGCTGCCGCGCCAACAACGGACGGGCGCAGGCGACGGCGAGATCGGTGGCGGTGAACGGCCCCGGCTCTCCACGCGCTTTCAAAAACGGCGTACGTGCGCCATCTACTACGTAAACGCGAGTCATAAACACTCCTGGTATTTCAGGCTTGCAACGATATCAGATTGCGTGCGGCGGAAAATCGTCGACGCGCACCACGGCGCGGCGCAGACGCGCCGCCTCGCGTACGGTATCGCTTTCCAGCGCGGATAATACGCCGGCGCGCACGGCCTCACGTAATTGCGCGTCCAAATCGCCGTGTAATAGCGGGTGATTTTCCACAAATCCGTGCAGTTTTTTCTCCAACGGCGCGGCCGCGATAACCACCGGCAACGCCGCTTCCATCCGCCCTAATTGTTCGCCCTCGTCCTTGGGAATGTAAATGCCCGCCGTTAGGCGATCGCGGGTCGCCGACGGGGCGAGCAGCACCGCTGCTACATCATGACCGAGGCGATCGAGCGGCGGCAATTGCAGACGCCCGAGCGGGAATAACAAACCGCCGAACAGCCAGCGTACGAGCGGCGGGAAATTCTTGAGCACCACGACCAGGGTTTTTTCCGCTTGGTGCAGGCAGTATTCACAGCCGAAACGCAACAACGCCTCATCTTCGCGCGGCCGTGCATCGTCTTCGAAACGCTTGATGGTGGCGCCGGCGAGATACAAGAACGACAACGCATCGGCCAAGCGGCCCGAGACTTTCTCACGGCGCTTGAGCGAGGCGCCGTACACCAGCATGGCGGCGTCGGACACGAGCGCGAACGCGTTCGACAATCGCGTCAACTGTTTGGCGTAACGCCGCGAGGGCCCGTCGAACGGCACGCGAATGCAACAAGCGGCGGTCAGCCCCATCCACAAGCCACGCGCCATATTGGAAATAATAAAACCGATATGACCGAATAACGCGCTGTCGAAACGGCGTTGACCGCGCGCGATGTCGGCGTCCGTCACCGCTTCCATTTCTTTACGCACATACGGATGGCAGCGAATCGCGCCTTGGCCATAAACGATGAGCGTACGCGTGAGAATATTCGCGCCTTCGACGGTGATGCTGATGGGAATGCCTTGATACATGCGCCCGATCAAATTTTGCGGGCCGAGACAAATGCCGGTGCCGCCTTGAATATCCATGGCGTCGTTGACTACGCGGCGCATGTGCTCGGTGAGTTGATATTTCACAATCGCTGATGCCACCGCCGGCTGTTCGCCGGCGTCGACCGCGCGCGCGGTAAAGCTGCGGCCGGCGTCCATGAAATAGGTGTACCCGGCGATACGTCCAAGCGCTTCTTCCACACCTTCGAATTGACCGATCGGCACGCGGAATTGTTTGCGAATACGGGCGTAGGCGCCGGTGGCCCGCGCCGACAATTTGCTCGCGCTGACCGCGAGGGCCGGCAACGAAATCGCGCGACCGGCGGCGAGACAATCCATCAGCATGCGCCAACCCTGACCGACGCGTTCGGTGCCGCCGATAACCCAATCCATCGGGATGAAAACGTCTTTTCCCCAATTGGGGCCGTTTTGAAACGGAATATCGAGCGGATGGTGCCGGGTGCCGATGTTCACGCCGGGCGTAGTAGTAGGTATGAGCGCGAGAGTGATACCGATGTCTTCTTTATCGCCCAACAAGTGCTGCGGATCGAATAACCGAAACGCTAAACCGAGCAGCGTCGCCACCGGACCGAGCGTGATGTAGCGCTTTTCCCAGGCGAGGCGAATGCCGAGAACATCTTTTTGCCCCTGAAAATCCATCCGACAAACGAAACCGCGGTCGGGAATCGATGAGGCGTCGGAACCGGCGTCGGGACTGGTGAGGGCGAAGCAGGGCACTTCTTCGCCGCGCGCCAAGCGCGGCAGATAATGCTTACGCTGCGCGTCGGTACCATAGCGAATCAACAACTCCGCTGGGCCAAGCGAGTTCGGCACCATGACCGTGACCGCCGCGGTCGTCGAACGGGAGGCGATCTTCATCACCACAGCCGATTGTGCCTGCGCCGAGAAATCCAAGCCGCCGTATTCCTTCGGCACGATCATGCCGAAGAAGCGTTGTTCTTTAATAAAACGCCAGGTCTCGGGCGACAGATCGCGACGCGTATGGGTGATATCCCAGTCGTTCAGCATCCGGCATAGTTCTTCGACCGGGCCGTCGAGAAACGCGCGCTCTTCGTCGCTCAAACGCGACGGCGGTATGGCGAGGAATTTTTTCCAATCGGGCCGGCCGTTGAAAAGATCGGCCTCCCACCAAATGGTGCCCGCATCCAAGGCTTCGCGCTCGGTTGTGGACATCGACGGCATGATGCGGCGAAAAACGGAGAAGAGGCGGTTGCTGACGAGCATGCGCCGCAGCGGCGGCAAATTGAGCGTCAGGGCGATAACGGCGAATATCACCCAGGCGGCGATGATGAAGACGGTCGATCCGCAGTGCGCCGTACACAACCCTAAGGCACCGGCGATCGCGAGCGTCCATAGCCACAGGGGCAGACGAAAATAGGCCAGGGTCCACGCCACCGCCACGATAATCGTCCAGATTAGAATCGTTGCCATCCCATTAGCGCCTTGATTTCATTGTTGGACCGCCGCGACACGATTGTATCCGGGCAGGGGTTCGTCATATATAGCATCTCATGAATTCCGCAAAAATCGCCGGCTTGTACGCGATCGCCGACACGCGCTATCTCGACGAAGCACGGCTGGTGGCGCGCGTCCGTGACGCCATCGCCGGCGGCGCACGCGTGATTCAGTACCGCGACAAAAGCGCCGATACCGCGCGGCGCGCGCGCCAAGCCGGTGCGCTCGCCACCTTGTGTCGCGAAACGGAAACGATTTTTTTAGTGAACGACGATGTCGCGCTCGCGCACGATGTCGGCGCGAACGGCGTACATCTCGGCCGCGATGATGCGGCGTTCGATAACGCACGAGCGCAACTCGGCGCGCAGACCATCGTCGGGGTATCGTGCTATAACGAACTCCCGCTGGCACTCGCCGCGCAAGCACAGGGCGCGAGCTACGTTGCTTTCGGCAGTTTTTTTCCGTCGAACACCAAACCGCATGCGGTGCGCGCGACCGCGACCTTATTGCGCGAAGCGCGCGTCCAACTTCGAATTCCGATCGTCGCCATCGGTGGCATCACACCACAAAACGGGGCTGAGCTTATCGACGCCGGCGCCGACGCGCTGGCGGTTATCGAGGGTCTATTCGGTCGAGACGACACGCGCGCCGCCGCTACGGATTACGCCCGGCTTTTCGAATATCGCGTTCGTTGATGGCGCGGCTGTGACAAAATACGCGTCTTTCACGATCACACCAAAACAAGCCATGACTCGCTCGCAAGAACTTTTCCGTCGCGCCAAACAACATA
>JAHFQD010000083.1 GCA_023266455.1 Candidatus Muproteobacteria bacterium | reverse complement strand
GGCTGTAGCAAAAAGCCGGACATAAAATTCGCGCCGCACGCGGAAGCGTACGCAAGCAAAACCGATTTCGCCGAAGTCGAACACGCCTTTCCGCTTACGCCAAAACAACGCGATGCACTCACGCCTGAGAATCTCGCGCGCTTTAGCCAAGAAGAGTTGGATCAAATCTACGCACGCCTGACCGCCGGGCCCATACCCAACGGCGAATTTTCCGGTACGTTTTTCTTCGCCGATGGCGGCGGCATTAAGCGCATTTCGGAAGTGCTGGGCGGCTTAAAAGGCATCGCCGTGGATATCAAATTGAAAAAGATGGAACGGCTCGGTGAAGCCTTGTGGAAAGGCAAGGTGTTTTATAAAGATCAAAAAATCTTGCGCAACATGATTCGCGACCGCGAATATTTAAAACTCATCATCGATGGCGATCCGGATACATTGCCCAAGACTAAGATCAACGGCGTCGATACGTGGTTGTTGTTTCCCGCCAAACTTTATTGCGGCCAAAGCCTGCTCGATGCGCGCCGCGAGTCGGTCATTATCGATTACGCTTTCACCGACGACATCGAAGGCTATCGCGAACGCCCCGATTTTCTTGCCGGCCGTCGCGGCCTGCAGGTGCGCGATGAGATTCGCATGATCCGCCCTGGTTTTTATCTGGGGCGCGCGTACATGGGCCGCATTTTTGTGCTGAACTTCACGCTGTATAACCCGAGCATCGCGGATCGTGACCGCGGCAGTTTCCTGCAAGCCGGAAAAATTCAAGAGGAATGCTGGCACGGCACGCAACAGATAACGACAACCGCGTCATTGAAATAGGCGCTAATCGATGCGCGGGTGGGCGCGAGCCGGAGCCGCGATCATTGTGTTTTTGCTGATGGCTGGAGGGACAAGCTTGTTTATCCGCTATGCCATGAACCGGACGCCGGTTACTCCCCTAAAAGATAAAGCACCGGAGTGGGCCACCGACCCGCGCGTGCCGGGAGCCAACACACCGCCGCAGGGACGTTCATTGTTCGACTTTCTTGTGAGCGAGCATGACAGCAGCGGCGCACATTATGCTGTTCCATTTCCTTTTTCGGAGCTGGTTGCACGTATCGAGCGCGAACTCGCGGTGCAAACGCCGTCCGGCGTCAAGCGTGTATTGATTCCCTTGGGCCGTTCCTTGCAACGCAGCGCCGCGGCACCGGAGTATTACAAATTTCCGCGCGCGGTGTTGGCGGTCGATGGCGAGCCCGCGGCGCAGTCGCGCATGCTGCTCAAAGATCGTTTGTACCTCGGTTATCAAGAAAAGGCAGGAATCATCGAGGTCATCAGCTACAACGAATCAGCGGGACGCTTTGAATTTCAAATAGTGAAAGATTATCGCGCCGACGGCGCCCGCCAGGTATTTTATGCCAATCGCGCGTTGTGCATCACCTGCCATCAAAGCGCCAGCCCGATTTTTTCACGGCCGTTGTGGGACGAAACCAGTGCCAATCCGCTGATTGCCGCGCGCTTGGCGCAGGAAAAGCGCGACTACTACGGTTTCCCGGTCGAGCCGGTCAGCGATGTGGCTTATGCCATCGACAACGCCGGTGACCGTGCCAATTTGTATGGCGCTTATCAACGTATTTGGCAGGAGGCTTGTGCTGCTCCGAGCGTTTCAGCGACACCCGATGCCGCCGCTTTCCAATGTCGCGCGGACATCTTGCGTGCAGCCTTGCAATATCGCCTGACAGGCTTGCGCGGCTTCGATAGCGCCTCGCTGCGTTATCGCCAGCACTTGGCGCAATTACGTATTAATTGGCAAACGCGCTGGCCCGAGGGCCTCGCGATTCCCGATAACGATCTGCCTAATCGCAATCCGTTTATGAATGTCGTCACCGGCGCGCTAACGGCGCAGCCCTTGCCGGCGCTTAACACGCTGACGCTGGAGCGTGGCAGCGAAGCCTCAGCGGAAATTCCTGCCCAGCTGGAACCATTAAAGCTGCGTACACCGGGCCAAATCTGGTCGGCCGCGCGCACCGACGATCTCACACGCGTCGTGGGCGGTGTGGCGGAGTTCTTTAGCGAAAGAGATATCGACGCGCTTGATTCCGCGTTGGGCGCGACCACCGCTGCGGTACAGCGGCAGTCGCTCGCTTGTGAAATTGTTACCCAGGACAAGGCCGTTTTGGACATTCGTTGCGGCCGACATCCGGGCATGTTTTTCTCCGCCCGCCTGAAACCGCGCGCACGGACAGTCGCTATCGACGCCCCTGCGTGGGCATGGTCCGACAATGCCGCGTGGACCTATCTCGATGCTCAGGCGGTGCATGTCGCTCACAGCGCTGCCACGACGCAAATACAGTTCCGTTTGCGCGACACCGTCAGCCAGCGCCGCTTGCACGATGTCGCGGGCAATGCGCTGGCCGGTTTAACGCTCAGTTGGGATAAACGCACGCCTACGCGCGGCACGCTCACAACGACGATTACGCAAGATTCCGCGCGCATTGAGCGCGCCCTGGAACAAATGATCGCGCAGGCTCAGCAAGGCAATAGCGATGTCTTGACGCAGCGACCGTTTCGCCGCGCGGCGGTAATGCCCGTGCTTCTGCAGGCATTCGATGCCGGCGTACCGACGGCGTGGTGTTGTTTGGAAGACAAGTTATTGCCGGCTATACAGGTCGATACAGCTAACACAGAACAAGCAAGCGCCGACGCTGACATCCAGCTATTTCAACATTACTGTGCGCGTTGTCACGATACCCAGGAGGCGTTCCCGCCGAACTTCCTGCATGGCGCGCCGGCACAAGTAGCGACGCAGATCGGGCAGTGCGCGGATCGAATTCTGTTTCGTTTATCGATGCCGGAGCACGCCGCCGATACGCGCGCCAAGACACCCATGCCGCCCGGGTATGCGCTCGCGGGAATGGATATCGCCGAGGTTGACTGGATTATGCACGCCGATCGCGCACGTCTTAAGCGTTATGCCGCGGCGCACGCGAGCATGCCCGCGGCGGCACTGATGCTGCAACCTTACGAAAGTTTAGGTCCGTGCCTGATGGCGCATCCAGGCCAATATCATTAAAGTAAGCCGTTGAAAATTTCTTTCTCTGGGAGAGAGGGAGTTCTTCAAAAAAACTCTTGGGAGTGAATAGCGACATGGGAAAAAAAACGTTCATCGGTATTGGCATCACCGCCGCCCGCCCGCTGTGCGCGCGGATTTTATTGGGGTTCGCGATAGTTTTTATCATTGCGATTGGGTACCTGGCGGTGCGTTTCACGCGCGATACCCCGGTCGATTATGCCGATCCCATTGAGCACATTAAATATGGTTCGGTCGGTAGCGAGCACGAATTCGGCGTGCCATATTGGTTATGGAAAGTGCTGCCGGAGTTGTTTGCCGATAAGCTGCCGGGCAAGGGTTATGCATCCTTGGGATTCATTTACGAAGACGGGCATGATCTCCCCGTCGGTATGTCCAAACGCCGTTATCGCGGTTTCGATGTGGTGTGGCTGAATTGCGCGTTTTGCCATACCGGCACCGTGCGCGATACGCCCGATACGAAACCGCGCGTCGTCGTCGGTATGCCGGCGAATACTTTCGACTTCCATGCGTTTACACGCTTCTTTATGTCGGTCGGCATGGACCCGCGCTTTACCCCGCAGCGCGTATTGTTGGAGATGGACCGGATCGGCGCTGATCTCAGTTGGGTCGATCGTGCGCTCATGCGTTATTACATCGTTTATTTTGCGCGCGAACGCATGTTGTCGCTGAAGGGCCGGCTCGCGTTTTTAGATCAACAACCGCCGTGGGGGCCGGGCCGGGTCGATACATTCAATCCGCTCAAAGCGTATTTCAATTTCCCCATGGACAAATTGCCCGCGCGCGAATTGATCGGCACCGCCGATTTCCCCTCGATCTGGAATGTGCGTCAACGCGAAGGCATGCAATTGCATTGGGACGGCAACAATACCTCGCTGGAGGAGCGTAATAAAAGCGCCGCCTTGGGCGCCGGGGTCACGCCACCCACAATCGATCGCGCGCGTATCAAGCGCGTCGAAGACTGGCTGCTGGACAGCAAACCGCCGGCGTATCCCTATCCCATCGATCAACAGCTTGCCGCCGCCGGGAAATCGTTGTACGCGCAAAACTGCGCGAGTTGCCACGGCGTCGATGGGCAAAACTTCGCCGGCGAGTACGTCGGCAAGGTCGAGCCGATTGAAAAAATCGGCACCGATCGTCATCGTCTCGATTCGTATACCCTCGCCGTGAACGCCAACCAAAACACGCTCTATGCCGGTTATCCGTGGCGCTTCAAGAATTTCCGCAAGACCTTCGGTTACGCCAATATGCCGCTGGATGGCCTGTGGTTGCGCGCGCCGTATCTGCATAACGGCTCGGTGCCGAACATGCGCGATTTACTGGAACCTAGCTGGCGCCGTCCGAAAGTATTTTATCGCGGTAATGATTTATACGACCGTAGCCGCATGGGGTTTGTCGGCAACGTGGCCGAGGAAAATGGCCGTCATTATTTCCGCTTCGACACCGCCGTACCGGGTAATAGCAATCAAGGTCACGAAGGCGCGCGCTACGGCACGACATTATCCGCGCAACAAAAAGACGCATTAGTCGAATATCTCAAAACATTTTAAGCGAGAACGGGACCATGGCGAAAATGAAAAAGAAATATAGACGCATTAGCCGGTGGAAGCCATTGCTCGGCGTCGCCATTGTCCTGGCCTTGTGCGGCGGATTGGTCGCTTGGTATAAATTCTTTCGCGAAGAACCGCAGCCGCCGTTTGAAAGCGAAGCGAAACGATTCCTGTACGGCTCTTTAGGCGCGGAAAATGACCGTGGCTTGCCGTACTGGGTTTGGCTGGTGTTACCGCGCATGTTCCCCGAACACCTGCCCGGTCCCGGCGGTTACAAGTCGCTGGGCATGGTGTGGGAACCGGGCGAGGAATTGCCCGCGGGGTTTAGTAAAAAGACCATCGGCTTTCCGCGCGTGGCCAATAATTGCGCCGCGTGCCACACCGCGAGTGTGCGCACCGCGGAAAATGCTGTTACGCAATTTTATCCCGCCGGTCCCGCGCATACCTCGAACGTGCAGGGCTATTTCCGGTTTCTGTTCGCGGTCGCGCACGACTCGCGGTTTAACGCCGACGACATCATGCGCGAGATCTCCTTGGTGTACGATCTGCCGTGGTTCGATCGCGTGCTCTATCGCTACATTATTATTCCTTTCACTAAAAAGGCGTTGCTGAAGCAAGAGCGGCAATTTGCCTGGATGAACCGCCCCGGTATACCCGACTGGGGTGCGGGGCGCGACGATCCGATGAATCTCACAAAATATTTCATGACGGAGTTAGCCTACGACCACAGCACCGGCAATGCCGATTTCCCTTCGATATGGAATTTGCAAGCGCGCGCCGGGCAATCGCTGAATTGGGACGGGGCCACGCCGTCGCCGCGTTCGGTCATTATCGATTCGGCCTTGGGGCTCGGTGCGCGGCCGGGCGCGCCGTTTTTGCAGCGTATGCGGGAATTAGAGAGCTGGCTGTCGACCTTGGCGCCGCCGCCGTATCCTTATCCGGTTAATAAGCCACTCGCCGCCACCGGCAAACGTATGTATGCGGAGCATTGTGCCGAATGTCATGAACCAGGCCAAGCGCGCGCGGGCAAGGTGATCCCCATCGAAGAAATTGCCACCGACCGCGAACGCCTCGATACCTGGACGCAAGCCGGCGCCGATGCCGCCAACGCCAAGGTTAAAAGCATGGGCATCGATCGCATCCCCATGGTCAAAACCAACGGTTATGTCAGCGCGCCGCTCGATGGCCTGTGGTTACGCGCGCCGTATTTGCATAATGGCTCGGTGCCGAATCTGCACGATTTATTAGAGCCGCAAGCCAAACGCACGCAAGTGTTTTATCGCGGTTACGATGTTTACGATCCGAAAAATGTCGGCTTCATCAGCCAAGGCGAAGCGGCGCAACGCGAGGGTTGGCGTTTCGATACTGCCGTACGCGGCAACGGCAACCAAGGGCATCGTTACGGCACCGACTTATCGGCGTTCAAGAAGGCCGCATTACTGGAATATTTAAAAACGCTCTAGCACATCGCTCTCGAGGAAATTCGCATGCGTCGCAACCCGATATGGCTCCTTATTTTTATCATTCCGATACTATCGGCCTGCGCGCCGAATGTTCAATACCGCACCGAAATCGCTCCGTGTAAAACCGACACGGACGTGAAGGCGTGCGCGCAATACAGCATCGAAGAGAATGCCAAGTACGCCTTAGGCGTCGTCGAATTCGACGACCAAGGTTGGTTTTGGGACCGGCGCCAGATGTGGACGCTGATCGATCGTTTGAGCGAGGAAGCGAACCGCCAGGATTTATTAATGGTGGTGTTTGCCCACGGTTGGCAGCATAACGCCTCCGTGTGCGACGGCAACATGAGTTGTTTCCGTGAAGCGCTGAGCCAAGTACACGATCTCGAAGTTGCCGCCGCCAATGTGCAGAAGCGTAAACCACGCAAGATATTCGGCGTTTATCTCGGTTGGCGCGGTTTGTCGCTACAGGGCAGTTGGCTGACCAACCTGACTTTTTGGGAACGCAAGAATACCGCGCACCAGGTCGGCTCCAGCGCGGTCACGGAAATATTAGTCCGGCTTAACAGCATTCGCTACATCAAGCGCAACGTGACCGCTGAAGTGAAGCCGTCTTCGACGCAGCTTGTGATTATCGGTCACAGTTTCGGCGGTGCCGTGATTTATTCCGCGGTATCGCAGCTCTTGATCGACCGCTTTATCGATTATCGGGGCGAAGGCGCGCCCCCGGAACCGTTCGGTGACTTGGTTGTTCTTATTAATCCGGCCTTCGAGGCCAAGCGCTACGAGCCCTTGCATCAAATGGCGCTGGAACGTTCCTACCTGGCGGGTCAGGCGCCGATCATGGCCATCATTACCTCGCAAGGCGACGCAGCCACTAAAAAAGCCTTTCCCATCGGTCGCTGGTTATCGACCTTGTTCGATAAGCACCGCGATGCCGATCAGAAAGCGGCGAATCGCACCGCTGTCGGTCACTTTGCGCGTTATCGCACCCATACGCTGAGAGCGGTTAACCGGGACGCGGCGCCAAAGAAACCCGCGCACGCCGATGTGACATGTGGTTGTCCCTATATGCAAGGCACGTCGGCGCTCAGCGCCGACAACTTGGAATTGCTTGCCACGTTTCGTAAGCAATGGAGTAAGGGATTATTCAAGGCGGGTTGGTCGCAAAGTTTCCCCGGCTCGGTGCTGACGCATGACCCTTACGAAAAAAAGTCGCATCCGCTGAATCCTTTTTTTGTTATCTCCGTCGACAATGAAATCATAAACGGGCATAACGACATCTACCGGCCGGTGTTTGTCGATTTCATGCGTTACTTCATACAGCTGTCCGTCCCGAGCGGGACATGAGCGGGTACTGCGGCTTTCCACAAACACTCGGCACACAACCCTTTATAAGGATCAATTCCTGGGGCCGCTATGGTGCGGCCTGATTTGCACCCATTGCCAGAATCCGGCCGTGGCCAGAAAAGCCAGTCCGCTGGAAACCAGAAACGCGGTTTTGACGCCTCAAAATCGGTCGTGCTGCAACACCCTGAGCGTTCCACGAAGAGAGCGGTGGATTACTTCCGCACCCGCTTTTGTGCCTCGCTTTCGATGA
>JAHFQD010000403.1 GCA_023266455.1 Candidatus Muproteobacteria bacterium | reverse complement strand
ATCAGCATGTATCTGGAGAATTAGGCATCTATGCCAATGCTTATGTAATCGAAAATACCTCCGGCGCCGTTAATGCCCGCTGACCAACAGCGAAAGCAGACCCCGGCGCGCTAGATTAGATTCGCTTAAATAACCTTCTTATACCGCCGACGATCACACGGTCAAAGAACCGGCGCGCAGAAATCGCGTGCTTGATGACGACGTAAATAACGAGATACATGATGCGCTATGCAAGGGGCGCCAGACTTGCATTTCTCATCGGCCACAGCGCTAACGCGGTCGCCGCCGAACTTGCCACCGAGAATAAGGAGTAGATTTATGGCTGTGCAAAAACCCAATTTAAAAATTGCCGAAGGTCGGCTTTTCATTAACGGGAAGTGGAAAGCATCCCGCTCAGGCAAAACTTTTCCAACGATCGATCCGGCGACCGAGGACGTGATCGCGCGGATCGCCGAGGGCACGGCGGACGATGTAGAAGAGTCCGCCAACGCCGCGCACGCGGCGTTTCACGACGGCCCATGGGGGAAAATGCCGGGATCGGAACGCGCCAAGATCATGCATCGCATCGCCGATTTGATCGAAGAACGTGGCGACGAGCTCGCGTTCAGGGAAAGCATCGACATGGGCATGCTTTATCGAGATGCCAAGGGATGGGGTATTCCGCATATTGCAAACATGTTTCGTTACTACGCCGGCTGGGCAACGAAGATAGAAGGTTCGGTTAAGCCCGCCGAGGGCGTGGGTTACCGCAAGGAACTCATGGCATATACATTGCGCGAGCCGCTTGGTGTGGTCGCTGCGATTACGCCGTTCAACTTTCCCCTGATCTTGTCGGTCAGCAAGATCGCGCCGGCGCTCGCTGCCGGTAACACCTTCATCCACAAACCGGCTTCGTCCACGCCTTTAGCCGCGATCGCCCTCGCGGAAATCGCGCAGCAAGCGGGTATGCCGGACGGCGCATACAACATGATCACCGGCCCAGGCAACGTGATCGGCACCGCGCTCACCAAGCACCCGTTGATCGACAAGGTCGCCATTACCGGTTCCACCGCCACCGGACAGCAAATCATCCGCGATGGCGCCGAGACGATGAAACACATCACTGTCGAGTTGGGCGGAAAATCACCACACATTATCTTCGCCGACGCCGATCTCGAGGCTGCGTTGACGTGGGCGTATTACGGGATCTTCCTTAACAAGGGCGAGGTCTGCGTCGCCGGTTCGCGTCTGCTCGTCGAACGGCCGATCTACGACCAATTCATCGAACGCTTTGTCGAGCGTGTGAAGAAAATAAAAGTCGGAAACCCATTCGACTCCGAGAGTGAATACGGCCCCATGGCCGACGACAAGGAACACGCCAAGGTCATGCGCTACATCGACATCGGCAAAAAAGAAGGTGCGCGTTTGGTAAGCGGCGGCAACGCCTTCAAGATCGATGGCAAGGGTTTTTACATCGAACCCACCATCTTCGCCGACGCCACCAACGATATGAAAATTGCTCGTGAGGAAATCTTCGGACCGGTGGTACCAGTAATTCCGTTCGACGGCTTCGATGAGGCCATCCAACTCGCGAACGATACACCGTACGGCCTCGCCTCTGGCGTGCAAACGCGGGATATCGCCAAGGCCATGCGCGCGGCACGGCGCATCAAGGCCGGCACCGTGTGGCTGAATACGTGGCATCAATACGACCCGTCGGTGCCTTTCGGTGGCTACAAGATGTCGGGCTACGGGCGCGAACAAGGATGGGAGGCACTTATGAATTACACGCAAACTAAATCCGTCTGGCTGGAGCTAGGCGCATAAAATTTTATTTCGCTTAGTCGGCAAAGGAAAAATTACATGGCAATCAACATCAATCTTGTCGATCCGCAACGACGCAAGAAAGTACTTATGATCGTGGCTAATGCTTCGGTTTCCAAAACCGTCGGCTGGCCCGTCGGATTTTGGTGGTCGGAACTGACGCATGCGTTTTGGGAATTCAGCGAAGCCGGGTATGAGGTCGACATCCGCAGCCCTGACGGCGGCAAACTACAGGCAGATTCCTACAGCGATCCAGAAGATCCGAGCGGTTATTCCGCACACGATTTGTTAAGTCTCGGTTTCAAAAAGTCGGCCCGCCATACAGCACTGCTGGAGAATACCCAGAGCATCGACGACGTAACACCTGGACGTTACGACGCCATCTTTCTCGTCGGTGGTCAGTCGCCGATGTACACGTTCCGTGACAATCAGAAACTGCACCGGTTGGTCGCGCGCTTTTACGAAGCTGGCAAACTCACGGCACTCGTGTGTCACGCGACCTGTGTGTTGTTGACTCTGCGTCTGTCGAACGGCGAGTTGCTAGTGAAGGGCAAAACTTGGACTGGATTCGCCAATCAAGAAGAACAGTTCGCCGATCAATACGTCGGCAAGCGCATTCAACCATTCTGGATCGAAGACG
>JAHFQD010000402.1 GCA_023266455.1 Candidatus Muproteobacteria bacterium | reverse complement strand
CGCATTAGATATTCATCGTGGAAAAAGAAACCGAACATTTCGAACACGCCGTGCCGACCAAGTATTGGCATGCGCTTCCCGACGGCCGCGTGCAATGCGATGTGTGTCCTCGCTTTTGTAAATTACACGAAGGACAACGCGGGTTATGTTTTGTCCGCGGTCGTCAACACGACAAAATTGTCCTAACAACCTATGGTCGTTCGAGCGGTTATTGCATCGATCCGATCGAAAAGAAACCGCTGAACCACTTTCTACCCGGTACGCCAATTCTGTCGTTCGGCACCGCCGGCTGTAATCTCGCCTGCAAGTTTTGCCAGAACTGGGACATCAGTAAATCACGCGAGTGGGATCGACTGAACGACCAAGCTGATCCTACGACCATCGCGCTAGCGGCGAAGAAACTCGGATGCCGCAGCGTCGCGTTTACTTATAACGATCCCGTGATCTTCATGGAGTACGCCATCGACGTGGCGCAAGCTTGCCGCGAACAAGGTGTCAGCGCCGTCGCGGTAACCGCTGGCTACATAACACCCGAACCGCGTCGCGAGTTTTATCAATACATGGACGCCGCGAACGTAGATCTGAAAGGCTTCACCGAGGAGTTCTACTGGAAAATCTGCGGCGGTCATCTGCAGCCGGTTCTAGAAACCTTGGAGTACTTAAAACACGAAACCAAGGTCTGGTTCGAGGTCACCACATTACTCATTCCTGGGCAAAACGACTCGGACGCTGAAATCGATGCAATGACGCAATGGGCCATGAGCCATTTAGGACCGGACGTGCCTTGGCATTTCACCGCGTTCCATCCCGACTGGAAAATGATGGACCTACCGCGCACACCCGAAGCGACGCTCGTCCGTGCACGCGAGATCGCGATTAAAAACGGTCTGCGTTACGTCTACACGGGCAACGTTCACGACGAGCGTGGTGGATCGACCTATTGCCATCAATGCGGTACGAAAGTTATCGGCCGCGATTGGTACGTCATGACGCAGTGGCAACTCACTGCCGATGGTCGTTGCGGTCAATGCGATACACCATTACCTGGCGTGTTCGAGGCACGTCCAGGCGACTGGGGTGCGAAACGCGTGCCGATTCGGCTCTCGAGTCTCAGACCTTGATCGAACATTGGGAACATTTCGCGCACGATGCCGATATCGGCCTGCGTGGCATCGGCGCCACCAAAGAAGCGGCGTTCACGCAAATGGCGTTGGCGCTCACCGCTGTCATCACCGACCCCGCCGACGTCCATGCCGGCGATGCGATCGACATTCAGTGCCACGCGACCGACGACGAAATGCTGCTGGTCGATTGGCTGAACGCGCTGATCTATGAAATGTCGACGCGTAAATATCTGTTCTCGCGTTTTGACTTACACATCGTCGACAACCAACTAAACGCGCGCGCCTGGGGCGAACCCATCGACATCGAACGCCATCAACCCGTGGTCGAAGTGAAAGGCGCGACCTACACCGCTCTACAAGTCACCAACGACGGCGATGGTTGGATCGCGCAATGCGTCGTCGACGTTTGAGCTGACCCTCTCCACGCGCCGGCGCGATAAGATACGTCACGATGGATCTCGCCCTCTTCAACCGTCGTTCCGAAACCGAATGGGAAATCGCCCCGCATAACGCCATGCGCGTACCGGCGGTGATCTACGCTAGCGAACAACTTATTCGCGACATGGATCAAAAAGTGTACGAGCAAATCAGCAATGTCGCGTCATTGCCCGGCATCGCAAAAGCCACCTACGCCATGCCCGACGCGCATTGGGGTTACGGCTTCCCCATCGGCGGCGTGGCCGCGTTCGACGCTGACGCCGGCGGCATCATCTCGGCTGGCGGTGTGGGTTACGACATTTCTTGCGGCGTGCGTTGTTTGCACACCGGCCTCAAAACCGATGACATCCTGGCGGTGCAACAAGCGCTCGCCGATATGCTCTTTTACAAAATCCCCGCCGGCATGGGCAGCACCGGCACCATTCGTCTCGACGACCGCGCGATGGACGCCATGCTCGCCGGCGGCGCGCAATGGGCAGTGGAAAAAGGTTGGGGTACGCAAGCCGATCTCGATCACATCGAAGAACTCGGGCGCATGTCGGCCGCGCGTCCCGATTGCGTTTCTGCACAGGCGAAAAAACGCCAACGCGACGAGATGGGCACGCTCGGCAGCGGCAATCATTATTTGGAAATACAGAAAGTCGTGCGTATCTACAACACGCCCTGCGCGAGCGCGTTCGGGCTCCATCTCGACGATGTCGTGATTTCCATTCATTGCGGTTCGCGCGGGCTCGGCCATCAGATCGGTACCGAATTTTTGAAAAAGATGGCGCTTGCTGCGAGCAAACACGGCATCGCGCTCCCCGACCGCGAACTCGCGTGCGCGCCGATACGCTCCGACGTCGGTGAGGAGTATCTCGGCGCCATGCGCGCTGCGATCAA
>JAHFQD010000082.1 GCA_023266455.1 Candidatus Muproteobacteria bacterium | reverse complement strand
CTGTCGCTTTCGGGACTGCTGCTATGGACGCGGCTTCATGGGCCACGGTTGGTGGCGCTGGGATTGGTGGGAACGTGCTTAACGTTGGCGTTGGTATTCGCGCTAAATGGGTTTTGAACGATCGGACATTTAATTGTCCGCAGGCAGTGGCCCGGTTCCGTTGAGGGCGCGTGGCCCGCGCGCTGTATTGCGGCGATGGCTTACTCAAGCAACGTCGTTCGCTCTAGTCCAATAATCAAACCTCATAATCAAGTCTCACGCTCGAACGAAGCGTCCCTTCTCCCTCCGGGAGAAGGACAGGATGAGGGGATAGTTCAAGAGCTTATGATCCGCCCCCCTGGCGATTCTCATCTTGGAATGACAGTAAGAAAATTTTTACACCCCTCACCCTGGCCCTCTCCCTGCGGGAGAGGGGATGTTTCACGATGCATTCCTAATAGCTGTCTGCTGTCAACGTCTCATTAAACTTCCACGTCCGCACGATCGAAAGCTCATCGGTTTCAACACGCATCTCTGGCGTAAATGTCGAAAATGGTGATGACAGCTGCACAATGCGCATGGCGGCATCGTCCAATACTTTATGACCCGATGATCGAACGATGCCCGCTTCCTTAATCGACCCATCGCTGCGCAAGATTACTTCAAGCACGACGCTGCCGGTCAAATGCCGGCGCTTCGCTTCCTCTGGATAATTCAAATTCCCCACGCGCTCGACTTTCGCGCGCCAAGCTTCCATGTACGCGGCATATTTGTATTCCTGCGTGCGTGCGTTGAGAAATTTACGCCGCGGACGCTTTTGATATTCCTGCCATTCGCGGCTGATCTCCGCGTTCAAGCGCGCGCGTTCGGCGTGCGTTTCGTCCGGCGACATTAAGCCGAGCTGCAGCGGTGTTTCGCGCGCTTCTTTTTTATCCGGCTTGGCTTCGCGGCTGCGAATCTTCACATCCGATTTACCGGTGAGCAGATCGTTGGCCTCGCGCGTGGTACGCGTTTGTTTCTGCGGAATTGAATACAGCGACGGCAAACGACGGTCGCCGATCTCACGCACCGGCAACGGATTGCGCGCGATGTCAGGACGATTGGAATCGCCACCGCCGTCCTGATTGACCTGCGCCAAGAAATCCGGTTTGTCCGGCGCGTGGCGCGTGGCGGTTTGCACCAAGGTGATTTCGAGCGTCGGCAATCCCTTGGTCTTCTTTATCTCCGGCACGATGAACGCGATCGAGAGAATCACCACCATGTGCGTCAGGATCGAGCAGAAAAGCGTGATCCCCAATCGATCATGATTGATGGCGGCGTTCGGAAGGCGGGAAAGGACGTACATGCTCAGCGATTATATGTCGGTGTGGTTATTTTAAGCCGGCGGCGGCGGCGTTCCTATCGGGGTAACGCGGCTCGATTCATAGCGTAACGTCAGCGCGCCGGCGACGCAGACGATGACTGCGCCCAGCGCCGAGGCCCAATCGGGTATCTCGCTCCAGAACCCCCAGCCGAATAGCGCGGCGAAAATAATCGTCACATAGGTAAACGGTCCCACCTGCCCCGCCGGCGCCAAGCTGTAACCGCGCGTCATAAATAACTGCGCCACCGTGGCGCACGCGCCGATACCTAATAAGAACAACCATAAATGCGCCGGCGGCGCGCGCCAAGCCCATAGCAAGGGTACCGCGGAGAAGACGGTGCAAATCGAACTGAAATAAAACACGATGCGCCACGACGGTTCGCTGCGCGCTAAGCCGCGCACGCCGACCATCGCCGCCGCCGTCAACACACCGGAGGCAAGACCGACGAGCGAGATCGGCGTGAACAACGACCAGCCGGGCTTGAGAATCAGCGCTACCCCGAAAAATCCAAGCGCGATCGCGCCGATCAAACGGCGCGAGGCGTGCTCGCGCAACATCAACCAAGCGACAAAAGGAATGAACAACGGCGCGGAATAATTCAACAACACCGCTTCGCCGAGCGGCATGTGCGCGATGGCGTAGAAGTAACAGTACATCGATCCCATGCCGAGCAAGCTACGCCACAGATGCCCGCCGAAACGTTTCGTGCGCACCGCCGGTAGCCCACCGCGCTGAATCACCAACGGCGTCAGCGCCAGTAAACCGATGGCGCTACGAAAGAATACGATCATCTCGTTCGGCAATTCGGCGGCGACGCGTTTGATCATCGCGCCCATCAGCGCGAACAACACCGAGGAGATAACGATATAGAGCGCGCCACGCCGCAGATTATCGGTCGGCATGATCGTCCATGAGCGCCGTCATGAAACCCGCGAGATATTTTTCGGCGACGATTTTTTTTACACGCCCGGAACCAGCACCCGCCGCGACGCGCGCGAGCGCTTTAGCACCGCGCGCCGCCAGCAGCGAGACATGCGCTGCATGGAATTGCCGCAAGCGCACGCCGGTCAAACCACCGGCAATCAACTCTTGCCACGCGCGATACGCCGCGACGCGCTGCAAAAACAATTCGCACGCGTTCGGATCGTCGAGCACGCTTTCTTCTTCCGCGGGCAGCCATGGATGGCGCGACATGAAGGCATCGGCGTACAACCCACGGCCGTCCGCGACGCGCGCACCGGAATAAACGGGAACCTTTTTTAGTCCGCAACTCGGACTACGGCTTTTGAAAATATAACCGCTGAGCCCGGCCAATAAACGCGCCTGCTGACGGCCATACGCGGCGAGCTTAGCGGTGACATCGAGCGATGGATCTTCGCGCCCGAGCGCGCGCGGCGCGGCGACGCGACCGACCAACCGTATCGGCGGACGCGGCACGCCCATGCCGATGCCCACTTCGGGACAGACCGGCACCAGTTCGAATCGTCGCGCGAGCGAGCGCGTCAGATAGTGGTGATGTTTATGGCCGCCGTCGTACCGTACCGCCTGCCCCAGTAAACAGCCGCTGACACCGATTTGTATGCGGGAACTCAACGTCATATGCGTACTCTAGCCGGAAACACCGCTAAAATCGGCGTGAATTCGTCAACGCAATCACTTGCCGGCATTCTGCCGTTGTCCTACGTTTAAAAGGATCGTATCGCTTGTAATCGATGGGTGGGCGGTACTCCAAACCAAAATAAAGAATCGGTCGCTCATGCGCTTGAAAACCGCCGTCATTGTGTTCCTCGTCGCCGCCGCCACGTTGGTCGGCGGCAGCATGCTCTATACCCGCTCACAAGCTAAAAAAGCGGTCGAAGATATCATCACGGTTGCCTCGCCCTACGCCGAAATAACCTATCGCGGCATCTCGGTCACGTTGGGCGGCAAGATCCGCATTCAAAATATCGAAATCCGTACCCGCTTAATCGCGCAGACGATTCCCATCGAAGGCATCGATATCGAAACACCAGGCCTGTGGTTTCTGTTGACCTCCACCGGCAAGCTTCGCGACGGCAAACTGCCGGACCACATGCGCCTGCTCATACGCGGACTCACATTCAATCTCGATGGCGCGCTCGCGGACGCCTTGGAAAAAATTACCGCCGCCGCACGGCGTGGCAGCGGTGCCGCCGACGGCGACTGCGGTCCGTTACAGCAAATGACGCTGCGCGATTATCGCAAGCTCGGTTATCAAGCGTTCGTGCTCGATTTAGGACTCGGATATCGACTCGACAAATCCGGCAACTCGGCAACGACCACAGTCGAATGGCGTGCGCGCGAAATGGCCTCGCTCGATCTCAGCATGCAAGTGATGGGCCTGAGTAAAAACGTAATGGAAATGGTGATGGTGAAACCGCACGTTTCGAAGTTCAGCGTGGTCTACACGGACTTATCGCTGACCGATCGCATCAAACGTTTTTGCGCGGAAGCGAATAGCAAGACCGTGGTGCAATACACCGAAATGCTTGCCAACCGCGGCGACGATTGGTTTCAACAATCGTGGGGCTTCGTCCCCGGAACCGGACTGCGCGACGCTTATCGTTCGTTCGTCAATGAACCGCGCGAAGTGCGCGTCGAAGGTATGTTGCCGGACGACTTCAGTCCGCAAACCCTAGCGCTTTATAAACCCGAAGACATCGTCGGTTTGCTCGGCTTGCGCGTCAGCGTGAACGGCAAATCGGTTAAAGACCTCAGCACCAGCACGTTCTCCGGTACACCAGCGGAAACACCGCGCGCTGCCGTGGCAGGCGTGGACGAGAAGGTGGCAGCGACAACGACGGAAGCAACGCCCCCGACGGTGCAGCCGGCGGCGGTCGAAACGCCGGCAGGGCCACCCTCTTCGACGATCCCCATCAAAGAACTCGGGCGTCACGTCGGCAAGATGGTGCGCATCATCGTCACACCAAATACCGTACGCGAAGGTTTGCTGGTACAAGTCGGCGATGGCATGGCGCGCATCGAGCGTCGCTACGCCGGCGGCTCAATGGTGATCGCAATTCCAGTCGGCCACATCGAACGTGCGGAGTTGATGGATAAACAATAAGCGCGCGGCGCGTCGATCTTTACGCGCCGGACTTTGCTAAGATTCACTCGCTATGCTCGAGTCACGCGCTATCCGCTGTCCCTATTGCGGCGAGACCTTCGAAACCGATGTCGACCCATCGAGCGGCACCGAATACATCGAAGATTGCCAAGTTTGTTGTCGCCCGATTATTTTCGCTCTCTCGGTCGATGCGGACGGGAACCTTCTCTCTCTGGATACCCGACGCGAAGATGACTGATAACGGCGACTCCCATCCTTACGATCCGATCGCCTGCGATCGTTATTCGGAATTTGAAATCGCTATCATGCACCGGCAAAAGTTGCGGCTGCGCTGGCACGACGGCAACGTGTTTTACGAACAGACCGTACTGCCGATCGATCTCAAAACCGAACAACACGAAGAATTTCTCATTTGCCGCGACGACGCCGGACAAACACATACCATCCGCCTCGATCACATTCATAAGAAGGAACCGGCGTAAATGCGGGGCCGCTCGCTGGCAGCGATAACGTTTTTCGTGGCACTGCTGTCGGTGCAAACCGCGTTGGCAGTTGAACCGAGCTGCGGCGTCTCGCCGATACAACTTCAAATTTTGGGTAGCGCTACCACGGAAGCGGCGGACGAACGCGCCGCCGCCGCGGCGCTGATCTGGATCGACGGCAAAGCCCGCGTATTAGTCGACGCCGGGCCCGGTTCCGGCGCGCGCTTCATGCGTGCGGGCGCGGAATTGGCGGACCTCGACGTTGTCGCCCTGACCCATCTACGGCTGGAACGCACGGTCGATCTACCATCGGTCTTGCAACCGCGAGCCTCGGTTCCGCGCACCCGCGCGTTGTCGCTCTTTGGACCGACTGGTAACAAGTGGATGCCATCGACGATGAGTTTTATCCGCACGCTGTTCGATTCGACGCGCGGCGCATGGCGTCATCTCGGCGAGCTGCTGAGTCCGCTCGCGCACACACCTTATAAGCTGCAAGTCCAAGACATAAAACCGCCGGCAGCGCGCCTGGGCGTGGCGCGTGAAGCGATCGATCCCACGTTGACGGTGTTCACCAACAGCCGTCTGCGTCTGCGCGCGGCGCCGGTGCCGTATGGAGAAGTGCCGACGCTGGCGTGGAAAATTGAAGCCCAAGGCCGGGCCCTGGTCGTCAGCAGCGATATCACCGTGGATAACGACGCTTTCAGAATCTTGATCCAAGACGCGGACATGTTGGCGATCGTGCACGCGCGACGCGATAACGTCGAACCCGGCGAAGGCGCGCCCGGTTTGTCGCCAACCAGTATCGGCCGTTTAGCGCAAGCGGCGAAGGTACGTCAGGTGGTGTTAACGCCGCGCGCGCACGCGACGCTCGGCTATGAAGAAGAAACGCTGGAAGCCATCCGTCGTCATTACAGCGGCAAGGTTACGTTCGCCAATGACATGGATTGTCTGACGCCGTAACCGCGGTTACTTTTCCGGCGGCAAAATCTCGGCTGTGGGCCGGGCGACGTAATAACCCTGCACATAGTCCACACCCACGGTGCAAAGCATCTCCAATACTTCGCGGTCTTCGACCGATTCGGCGACGGTGCGCTTACCGAAAGAATGCGCGACATCGTTGATCGAGGCGACGATCGAACGATCGATCGGATCATTCGCCATGCCCTTGATGAACTGACCGTCGATCTTCACGAAGTCGACCGGCAGGCGTTTGAGATGGTGGAACGAACTGAAACCGGTGCCGAAATCATCGAGCGCGAAACGGCAACCGAGTTCGCGCAACTGGTTGATCAAGCGATTAGCGGCGGTGATGTTCGCCAACGCATCGGCTTCGGAAATTTCAAATACCAAGGCGCGCGGATCGATTTGGTAGCGCGAGAATAAATTCTGCACTTCGGCGACGAGATGTTCCGTGTCGAGCGTATGGCCGGAAAGATTTACGCTCAAGGTCGCTCCCACTCGGCCCGAATCGCGCAGACGCACCAGACACTGCAACGCCGCAGCGATGACCCACACGTCGATTTGGCGCATGAGATTGAAACGCTCCGCGGTGGGCAGGAACGAACCTGGATAAATCACGCCGCCTTGCGCGTCGGAGAGGCGCACCAAGATTTCGTGATACGAACCGTCGGCGCCGGCCATCGCGTTGCGATCGCCGCCGAACATCGGTAGCGACGTAACCGGGACGATGGGTTGATAGTGCAGCACGAAGCCGTTGTTCTTGAGCGCCTCTTGCAGACGCGTCGACCAACCGAGATCGAAGTTCGCCGCCGCTTTGGCGTCGGTCTCGGGTTCGTACAGATGCGTTTGGTTGCGACCCTTGCCTTTGGCGATGTGACAGGCGAGATCCGCGCGCGCCAAGGCCTCGCCCGACGAGAACGTATCGCGACCGAGCAAAGCGACACCGATACTACCGTTCACCTGATAGTGGCGCTCGCCGAAAATAAAACTGTACTCCGCCAACGCCTGACGAAATCCATCGGCGGCGTTCAACGCCCGCTCCGGTTGTACGTTGCGCAGCAAAATGCCAAATTCATCGCCGGCAAGGCGCGCCAATATATCCGACTCGCGCAAACGCACGCGCAGTCGTTGACTGATCTCAACCAGCAACTGATCGCCCGCCGCATGTCCGGCGGTGTCATTGATGTATTTGAAGCGATCGAGATCGAGAAACAGCAACGCGCTATATTCTTCGCTGCGCACCAAGCGCGCAATTTCGTCGTCCAGCGTGCGTTCAAAATGAGCGCGATTCGGCAACTTCGTAAGCGCGTCGTGATTCGCTTGCCAGGTGAGCTCGCGCTCCAGCATGCGACGCTCGGACACGTCGCGAAACGCGATGATCGAACCTTCCAAGCTCTCTTCGATGCGCAGCGGCGAGACCGTGCATTCCACCGGCATCGTGGTACCGGCACGACGCCAAAATATGGTTTCCCAATCGCGCAGTTCGGCGCCGTCGAGATAAGCCTGCTGCAGGCGACATTCTTCTGGCGTGATCGGCGTGCCGTCTTCCTGCGCGGAATGGAACAAGCGATGCGCCGGTAAGCCGACGAGTTCATCGACGTTCGGATAACCGAGCATGCGACAGGCCACGGGATTAACGAAAGTAATTTCTCCGGCGCGATTGACGCCGTAAACACCGTCGCCAACCGAACCCAGAATACTGGAGAGGCGCAAACGTTCGCGTTCGAGTGATTTTTTGATTCGCACCGAGCGGCTCATGGCCGCCAAGCGCGCCAACAGCAATTCGCTGGTTTCATCTTTGAACATGCACTCGGTCGCGCCGGCGTCAAGACTGCAA
>JAHFQD010000401.1 GCA_023266455.1 Candidatus Muproteobacteria bacterium | reverse complement strand
CCGTCGCGGCCGCGCCATCACCGGCGCCAACAAGCGCCAGCTGAAGTCGCTCGCCGATATGATCAAGGGCAAGCAAGGTCGCTTCCGTCAAAACCTCCTCGGCAAGCGCGTCGACTACTCCGGCCGTTCCGTGATCGTCGTCGGTCCGACGCTGCGTCTGCACCAATGCGGTCTGCCGAAGAAGATGGCGCTCGAACTCTTCAAGCCCTTCATTTTCAGCAAGCTCGAAACCAAAGGTCTGGCGACCACGATTAAGGCCGCCAAGAAGATGGTGGAGCAAGCCGGTCCGGAAGTGTGGGACATCTTGGAAGAAGTCATCCGCGAACATCCAGTGTTGTTGAACCGCGCGCCGACTTTGCATCGCTTGGGCATCCAAGCCTTCGAACCGCAATTGATCGAAGGTAAGGCGATCCAACTGCATCCGCTCGTGTGTACGGCGTATAACGCCGACTTCGACGGCGACCAGATGGCGGTACACATTCCGTTGTCGATCGAAGCGCAGCTCGAAGCGCGCGCGTTGATGATGTCGACCAACAACGTGCTCTCGCCCGCCAACGGTGATCCGATCATCGTGCCGTCGCAAGATATTGTTTTGGGTCTGTATTACATGACGCGCAGCCGCACCGGCGAACTTGGAGAAGGCAAAGTATTCTCCGACGTCACCGAAGTGCATCGCGCGTACAACACCAAGACCGTGTCGCTGCACGCCAAGATTAAAGTGCGTATCCGCGAAGTGCTCGCCGGTGAAGACGGCAAGCGCGTCGAAACGCATAAGTTGTACGACACCACCGTCGGCCGCGCGCTGATGTCCGAAATCCTGCCGGAAGGCATGCCGTTCGAGACCATCAACCGCGAGTTGAAGAAGAAGACAATCTCCGAGTTGATCAACCTCTGCTATCGCCGCGTCGGTCTGAAGCCGTCGGTGATTTTCGCGGATCAGTTGATGTACACCGGCTTCGCCTACTCGACGCGCGCAGGCGTGTCGTTCGGCGTGGACGACATGATCACCCCGGCGGAGAAAGCGGACATCATCGCCCAAGCCGAAACCGAGGTGAAAGCGATTCAGAACCAATACACCTCCGGTTTGTTAACCGACGGCGAGCGTTACAACAAGGTCGTCGACATCTGGACCCACACTTCCGAAAAGGTCGCCAAGACCATGATGGAACAGTTGGGCTCGGATGAAGTCACCGACGCACAAGGCAAGAAGGTTCGCGAACCGTCGTTCAACTCGATCTTTATGATGGCGGACTCCGGCGCGCGCGGTAGCGCGGCGCAGATTCGTCAGCTCGCCGGTATGCGCGGATTGATGGCCAAGCCGGACGGCTCGATCATCGAAACGCCGATCACCGCGAACTTCCGCGAAGGTCTGAACGTGTTGCAGTACTTCATCTCGACCCACGGTGCCCGTAAGGGTCTGGCCGACACCGCGTTGAAGACGGCGAACTCGGGTTACCTCACGCGTCGTCTCGTCGACGTGTGCCAAGACCTCGTGGTCACCGAAGACGATTGCGGTACCGCCAACGGCGTCACCAAAGCGGCGCTCGTGGAAGGCGGCGAAACCGTTATCCCGTTGCGCGACCGCGTATTGGGCCGCGTCGTCGTCGGCGACATCCGCGATCCGAGCAACGACAAGAAGGTGCTGATCAAAGACCGCACCATGTTGGACGAAAAGCTCACCGCGTTGTTGGAAGAGAGAAACATCGACCAAGTGCTGGTACGCACCGCCGTCACCTGCGAAACGCGCTACGGCGTGTGTCGCAAGTGCTACGGTCGCGATCTCGGCCGCGGTCATATCGTCAACCTGGGCGAAGCCGTGGGTGTTATCGCGGCGCAGTCGATCGGCGAACCCGGCACGCAGCTCACGATGCGTACGTTCCACATCGGTGGCGCAGCGTCTCGTGCAGCGACGGTTTCCCGCATCGAAGTCAAAACCTCGGGCACGATTCGTCTCAAGAACATCAAAGTCGTCAAACACGCGAGCGGCAACTACGTCATCCTGTCGCGCTCCGGCGAGATGACAGTGCAAGACGAACTCGGCCGCAACCGCGAGCGTTATAAGGTGCCGTTCGGCGCTGTGCTCACGGTGCATGAAGGTTCCAAGGTTAAAGCTGGCAGCGTCATCGCCAACTGGGATCCGCACGCGCATCCGATCATTACCGAAGTAGCGGGTAAGGTATCGTTCGCGGACTTCATCGAAGGTGTAACCGTCAACAAACAGACCGACGAAATCACCGGCCTGTCCACCTACGTGGTGCTGGAATCCAAGCATCGCTCGGGTGCGAAAGACATTCGTCCCGTTATCACGCTGCTCGACGGCAAGGGCAAACCGGCGGTATTCCCCGGCACGGAAATTCCGGCGAAGTACATGCTGCCCGCGGGCGCGACGATCACCGTCAACGACGGCGACAAAGTTGGCTTCGGCGACGTGCTTGCACGTATTCCGCAG
>JAHFQD010000400.1 GCA_023266455.1 Candidatus Muproteobacteria bacterium | reverse complement strand
ATTCTCGAAAAACTTTTATTCGACAAATAGTCGTTTCCGCATTTTTATTCATCCGCCGTTTTCTTGCTTTGTTCGCAGATTAGGTATTATCCGCGTTGTTCGTCGTTCAACGTTCACTCGGAGTCACACATGCAACCGAACCCCACGCAACCGCCGGAATACGGTGCCCCCATCACGCTCACTGTGGCCAAACGCGTCATGCAGGCGGCGGAAGCGGAAGCCGAGGCTAATCAATGGCCGATGGTGATTGCGATTCTCGATAGCGGTGGTCATTTGGTGATGTTTCATAAGCGCGATCACGCGCAGCTCGGCAGCATTCATGTTGCGCAGCGCAAAGCAGAAACTGCATTAAGTTTTAAGCGCCCGACCAAAATGCTGGAAGACTTGCTCGCAGGCGGTGGCGTCGCCTGGCGGTTGTTGACGCCGGGGAATGTCTGCGCGATGGAGGGCGGTATTCCATTGTTCGTCGACGGCAAAATCGTCGGCGCCATCGGCGTATCGGGTATGCAATCGGGACAAGATGCCCAAGTCGCCGCCGCCGGCGCTAAGGCGTTAGCGTGATTAGCGCGCTGAAACACGTCACGATCGTGGTTAAAGACCAGGACCAAGCGCTGCGGTGGTACACAGAGACCTTGGGGTTGGAAAAACGTACGGATCGACGCATGGGCAAAGAGCGTTGGCTCAGCGTCGGCGTGAAAAACCAACCGTGGCCGGAAATCGTGCTGCAACAGCCGAGCGTGGAAGCGTATGGCCAGGAAACATACGATAAAAAAATGGCGCAAGTCGGACAAAGCACGACATGGGTTTACGCCGTTTCCGATTGCCGCGCCTTCGTCGAGTCGCTTCGGCTTAAGGGAACGCGGATCGTCGGCGAACCGGAGGATAAACCGTGGGGCATCTCGACCCTGGTCGCCGATCTATACGGTAATGTATTAAATCTTGTGCAGTCGAAAAATTAAGGATCGCTATGAATCCTGAAATCGGAGCGGAAGCGTCGGCGGAGTTGGTCGTGTCGGAACCGGATCTCGCGACGTTCGTGGGGCAGAGAACAACCGACGGGTTCCCGCCGGTATTCGCCACCGCGCGTATGGTGGCGTTGATGGAGTTAGCGGCGTCGCGCGTATTGCATCCGTTTCTCACCGACGGGCAGGTGTCGGTCGGCGTCACGGTCGATATCGCGCACACCGCGGCCACGCCGCGCGGCGCAAGCGTCGTCGCCGAAGCTCGATTCACCGGCACAGAAGGCAAATTCTATGTCTTCGACGTTGTCGCGCGCGACCCCGGTGGGGAGATCGGTCGCGGCACGCATAAACGCGCCATCGTTTCCATCGACCGCTTAGTTACCGGCGCGTCGCGGCGTTGTCCCACGTAAATGTAGAGAAAGATCATGATCGATAAAACGTTTGCCGAACGCTTCGCCGCCGAATGGATCGACGCGTGGAACCATCGCGACGTCGAGCGTGTACTGGCCCATTACGCCGACGATTTCACAATGCATTCTCCGATCATCATTCAGTTCTATGGCGAACCGACGGGAAAGTTGCAAGGCAAAGACAAGGTGCGCGCTTATTGGACGAAGGCGCTGCAATCGCTGCCCGATCTGCGTTTCGAGTTGATTTCAACGCTTATCGGCGTCGACAGCCTGACGGTGTACTACAAAGGCGCGCGCGATCGGTTAGTGGCGGAAGTATTTCACTTTGGAACGGACCGCCAGGTTACGAAAGCGTACGCGCACTACGCGGTCTGAATCGTCCGCGTACGTCGACCGAGAGATAGCAAAGCGGGCGGACATCGAAGAGACATCCGCCCGCTGTCATTACGCGTTGCCCTCGACAACGAGCGGTTCGATCAAAATTTCAACCCGTCGATTCAAGCGTCGTCCATCTTCGGTCGCGTTGGTCGCGCGCGGTTGCTGTTCGCCACGGCTGACCGCTTCTAGGCGTTGCGGGATAACGTTCTTGTTCGAAAAATAATTCTGCACCGCGAGTGCACGCTGCTCAGACAGGCGTTGGTTATACGCGTCGCTGCCGACGTTGTCGGTATGACCGACGATCGTTAAATGGGTTTTACCGTAGCGATTCAGAATCTCCGAAATTTTATCCAAGCTCGGTTCGAAGCCGGGCTTGATGTCGCTGGCGTTGAAATCGAACGCAGTTTGCGCCGTCATGGTTACGCGTAAATTGTGTTGCGCGTCTTTCTCCACTTGAATCGCCCCGGCGGCGACTTCCGATGCGAGTTGTTTTTCGAAGTCGCGTTTTTGATTGTCCATGTACGAGCCGACCGCGGCGCCGGTTAAACCACCACCGACCGCGCCGAACAACATGTGTTTGCTGCGATTGTTTTTAGAGGCGAGTCCACCGACGATCGCGCCGCTCGCGGCACCGATGAGGGCGCCAGTCTCGGTGCGCGTCATGGGCCGACGATTTCCATATTCGTCGCTGGCGCAACCGAC
>JAHFQD010000399.1 GCA_023266455.1 Candidatus Muproteobacteria bacterium | reverse complement strand
GACGTTATCGAAGATTTATCCAGTTATTCTATTACCGCATTTCAGCGCGCCTATACCAATCTTGGTCCACGTTACCAATCTGCTGTCGATCAGAGTCTCCAGTACGTAGAACAAGCACAACAAAAAACACGTAATTTGATGTTGTTCTCCGGCAGAGTAGATGTCGCTATCGGAGATAAACGCATTTTCGGATATTTTAATAACGAAATTAGCAACGAGGTAGATGCGACACAACCGACCACCTATCACGATATCTTCCCACCCACGCCATATAAAGTGGCATTTCGGAATGTTGCTACACGCGATCGGTTCAACAAAGGATTGGCGGAAATTCGCAAAAACGGGACGTACACGACCATCGAAAAGAAATATTCAAAATACTAAAAGCCAACGACGGGTATTTTTTATTTCGAAAAAAGTGGGTTGTCTGTTTGAAAATATCCGAACGGAACTCCCTGGGCTCGCCGCAGAAATGCAGCGCGGGAATATTCAATGTGGCGGAGAAGGAGGGATTCGAACCCTCGATACGTTGCCGTATACACGCTTTCCAGGCGTGCGCCTTCAACCGCTCGGCCACCTCTCCGGGGGGCGCAAGGTTAAACCACCTGGATCACCCCTGCAACGCGTTTTAGGAAGGGGCGGCGTGGCCCATCGCGTTCAGACCGCCGCGCAGCACGCTGACATCGAAACCGCGTTGAGAAAGCAGGAACGCCGCGGTGGCGCTGCGGTTCCCGGTCTGGCAATAGATGACGTATTTGCGTTTCGGGTCCAGCGTCCGCGCTTTGAGACGGAGCGCGTACAACGGAATGTTAGTCGCGCCTTTGATGGCGCCGCGAGAAAATTCGTCTTCGGTGCGCACATCCACCAACGCCGCGCCCTCTTGCGCCAAGTTCTTGGCCTCGGGCAAAGAAACGTTCTTCACCAACGGCTCGCGCAGTAATTGATCGAAATCCGGTTTGGACAAGCGCATCAACATACACGCGGTTTTGGCGATGACGTTGGCGTTGCGCGGCGCGCCGGATACCAACGCTTCTTCGCCGAAACCATCGCCATCGTTGAGTTCCGACAGCATGACGACTTTGCCGTCTTTGTCCGACTTGCGCGACACGATGGCCGTGCCGGTTTTAATGATGTAATAAAAATCGCCGGGATCGCCTTGCTTGATGACGGCTTGGCCGGCGGTCACTTCGATCGGCGACAACCGACCGAACAGTGCACCGAGACTGGCGGCCGGTATTTTGTCGAACGTCGGATGGCGCATCATGCTGAACACCCACTCGCTGTCTTCGACGTCGATCTCCGCAACTTCGTAACCGGCGGTTTGATCCATCGTCAATAAACGATCGAGTTGTTCGCTATCGACGTGTGCGACGACCGCTTCGGTCTTGGCCACGCCGGTATATTGTCGCGGCTTGAGTTGCGCCAACGCATAACGCGCGTCTTCACTGCCTGCGACGACGACACGATCGCTGCTTCCTTTTTGACCAGAGAGCGTGATCTCGCCTTCCAATAAATAAATCGCGTCGACATCCGTATCGCCCGTTTTAAAAATCGTTTCCTTCGGCGGTACGCGTTCGATGTTGGTTTGTTCTACTAACTTTTGGAAATTTTCGCTGCGCAGCGAATTAATGGGGATAAGCGCGCGGAGTTTGTCGGTATCCTTCATGGAATAAGGAAGCTATCCTTAAATTTAGAAAATCGATACCCAAAAAATGGCGGAGAGGGTGGGATTCGAACCCACGTGGGACTTACGCCCCCAACAGATTTCGAGTCTGCGCCGGTATGGCCACTTCGGTACCTCTCCGGGTGGAACAGAAGCGGCGCGGAGTATACCATGACGCTCGTAGCGTTAGATGTACCGACGTTAAATTACCATGCCTAGTCTCACGACCTCCCCGCACACCCGCTCGCGACAACCCCTGATGCATCGCCTGGGATTTCCGCTAGCCATTGCGCTGCTGTTGTCCTCGCTATCGTCGGGCTGCACCTTCGTCGAGAACGACAAATTAACCAAGGTGAAATCCTCGGGTGAATTGGTCGTGGTCGCGCGACGCGGCGCGGGCGCTTACGTCGAAACCCCGGAAGGACCGGTCGGCTTCGAATACGATCTTGCCAAGGCCTTCGCCCAATCATTGGGCGTTAAACTCAAGTTCGTCGTCGTCGAGCGTTATGGCGGTATCCTCCCAGAGCTCATGCAAGGCGGTGCGGATCTCGCGGCCGGTGTCGCAGCGCCGGAACAAGCGCCCGATCAGTTTCTATTCACCCCGGCCTACCAACAAATCCGCCAGCAAGTGGTGTATCGAGAAGGCACGATGCCGCCGCTGGCGCTCAAGGACTTGATCGGGCGGCAAATCGAAGTCCCCAGCGATACGCCGTATACGGCACGCTTGCGCGAGCTGCAAAAAACTCAAAACGACGAACTAAAGTGGGAAGAGAACGAGGACAAAAACACCGAA
>JAHFQD010000398.1 GCA_023266455.1 Candidatus Muproteobacteria bacterium | reverse complement strand
CTCCGCTGCCCGTGTAATGGAAGCCGCGTATTCCTTCGTCCTTAAAAGTAGATATCTCGTCTGGATTTTTTACCAACGTGCATATGGTTTTGCTGGCTCCATAACAGGCATTCTTGGTTGAATCGTAAGTGCCTTCTTTCATCGTGCTATGGCAACCCATGTAGCCTGCCACACGAATGTCCCGAGACAGGAACTCCATGGCGAATCTTCCGGCTTCTTGAGTTCGAGCCAGTCCTTCTTCCATCGTGTACGTTGCGCGGCTTGTTACGAATATCTGCGCCACGCCTACTACGAGCAACAGACCGATCGTCAAAGCAATCATCAACTCCACAAGCGACAATCCCAACTGAAGCGGCCGGGAGTAAGTGCGCGTGGTTAACGATGGAAGATTGGAATGCAGTTTCATTGCAGATCGACCTCAACCGCATAATCCATGTTGAGATCTTGCTCCTTCCATTGAAGGGTGATTGTTCGTTTGGTCGTTCCAACAGTGCGTGTGATTCCTGCCTTCCCTTGAGCTATCACTAATCCCGTTGCTGTTTTCCATTTGCTTATGTCGTATGCCGCTAATTGTTGTGGCGTGCATAACGACGTGCTGCAATTGACGGCGATGGTAGCCGGTGCGGCATTGATTGGAATGTTGTCGTAGTAACCAGCGGTTTTGCCAATCGCATTCGCGCGAATGCGATCGATGATGTCGTACACCTGATAAACCGCTTGGCTACGCATATAGGATTGATGGTTGTATCGCAGCCCAACCGTTTGCAACGCCGCGAGTCCCAACAGCCCAAAGGAAAGTACTAGTAGAGCCACGAGCACCTCGATCAAGGTGAATCCGCGAGCGATTAAAGAACCTCTAAAAATACGCCGTAATTTTCCAGTGTTGCAGACAAACGGTATATTTTTACGGACATTCGGTACAATATTAGAGCCTTTGCCTCTGATGAACGGATCATTTTGGCAGACAAATGACATCATTTAATTCTCACCCCTAGGTAATTAATTATTCCTGTTTGCAGGAAGCGCTCTTTGTGCCGATTTGCATGCACGCGACACTTTTTTAAGTGTAAGTCGTAGATAGCAATTTGCCGGGGAGTCAATAAAAAAATCTTCTATAGCTTGCCTTGACCGGACTAACTAATGGATAGGCCAGAAAATCGATTTAGAATTAGTCTATTCACTATTCCTTTGTATATATAATGAGTTTAACGGCCTAAATAATGGGTATGACGGCGATGTTCTCCGACAAAGACGCCAGTTCGCTGCTAAGACAGCACGATATCAATCCGACTCCCCAGCGAATTCGGATCACGGCTTTGCTGAAAAGCAAGTGCGTCCATATGTCCGCCGAGGACGTTTATCTCGCGATTAATCGGAAGGGCAAATATCTGGTTTCGAAGGCGACCGTTTACAACACCCTCGGTTTGCTTTCACAGCACGGGGTTGTGCGCGAAGTGATTGCGGATCCCGGCAAGGTTTTTTACGACCCGAATACCGAACCACATCATCATTTCTTCGACGTCACCACCGGCGAGCTTGTGGATATTGACGCTTCGCGCGTGCGAGTGACTGGCTTGCCGGCGCTGCCGCCCGGTGCCACGTTCGAAGGGGTGGAAATCATCGTTCGGCTTCGTTCTCCTAAAGACAAATAGAAAAATTCCGCTTCACGGTCTCGTCGGTAGTAGTTCTTACTGATGAGGAAGCTTATACTTGCGCGCCAGCAGGCCGGTGTAGCTCAGTTGGTAGAGCAACTGATTCGTAATCAGTAGGTCCGCGGTTCGAGTCCGCGCACCGGCACCATTCTCGGTCCGACAACGGTGAACCGACGGTAAATGAAGATCGATCCTACCGCGGGTGTAGTGGAAGCTGTCCGCCAGATTCCCTCGCCGAACCAAGACGCCCGTCCCGACGGTTCAAAAATCGAAGTCGTCGTCGTGCATTCCATTAGTTTGCCGCCGGGCGGCTTTGGCGGCGCCGGTGTCGAGCAACTGTTTTGTAATCAACTCGATCCCGACGAACATCCTTTCTATCGCGAAATCCATCAGCTCAAAGTCTCCGCGCATTTATTCGTGCGCCGCAGTGGCGAGGTAATCCAATTCGTGCCGCTGCATCGCCGCGCGTGGCATGCCGGCGAATCTTTTTGCGAGGGGAGAACGCGGGTGAATGATTTTTCGATTGGCATCGAACTCGAGGGTAACGACGTGGAGATGTTCGAGGCAATCCAATACGAACGCCTGGCGGGATTGATCAACGCGATCATGCGCGCCTATCCGGACGTCACGCCGCGTCGCCTTTACGCCCACTCCGATATCGCTCCCGGACGCAAAACTGATCCCGGTCCGGGTTTCGATTGGAAGCGTTTTCTCGGCATGCTTTGATGCTTGCGCCACGCCGGCTGCCGCCAGTACATTATCAAACAGCTATTTTTTTCCCGGATCAACATGACTGAAATACTCGCGGCG
>JAHFQD010000081.1:1141-7768 GCA_023266455.1 Candidatus Muproteobacteria bacterium | reverse complement strand
CAGAAGCACATCTGGATCGCATTGACGTCTATTTATGGTATCGGTCGCACGCGCGCTCGCAAGATTTGCGAAGCAACTGGTATCCAACTGTCCTCAAAAGTTAAAGATCTGACCGAAGCGGAAGTCGATAAGATCCGCGGCGAGATTTCAAAGATTACCGTGGAAGGCGATCTGCGCCGCCAGGTGTCGATGAATATCAAGCGGCTGATGGACTTGGGTACGTATCGCGGCATGCGTCATCGCCGAGGTCTTCCAGTCCGCGGTCAGCGTACGAAAACCAACGCACGTACACGAAAGGGACCGCGTAAAGGTATCGTTCGCGGAACCGGCAAGCCGAAGGGCGACTGATTAATTAGGTTTGATGAAACATGACGACTGAAAAACCCACTACTGAAGCTGGCGCGCAAAAAGCAAAAAAGCGCGTCAAGAAAAACGTATCCGAAGGCATTGCTCATATCCATGCCTCGTTCAACAACACCATCGTGACCATCGCCGACCGTCAAGGCAACGTTCTGTCTTGGGCGACTTGCGGTGGCGCTGGTTTCAAAGGTTCGCGCAAGAGCACGCCGTTTGCCGCCCAGGTGGCCGCCGATAAGGCTGGCCGCGCGGCGCAAGAATACGGCGTACGTGCGTTGGAAGTGCACGTAAAAGGCCCGGGCCCCGGTCGCGAGTCCGCGGTGCGCGCGTTACATGCGTTGGGTTACGAAATTGGAAATATCATCGACGTAACGCCAATTCCGCATAATGGTTGTCGTCCGGCTAAGCGCCGGCGCGTCTAGCATCAGATTAAGTACGGAGAGTTTACCTTGGCACGCTATACCGATTCCAAATGTCGCCAATGCCGCCGTGAAGGTGGCAAGTTGTTTTTGAAAGGCGAGAAATGTTTTACCGAGAAATGTCCGGTCGAGAAGCGCGCCTATGCGCCTGGCCAGCATGGACAGACCCGCAACCGTTCTTCGGATTACGGTTTGCAATTGCGTGAAAAGCAAAAATTGCGTCGCATTTACGGTGTGCAAGAGCAGCAATTCCGTAATTACTACGCGGAAGCGGCACGCCATAAAGGTTCTACCGGTGAAGGTTTGCTGAAGTTGCTCGAGTCGCGCTTGGACAACGTGGTTTACCGCATGGGGTTTGGCGTGTCCCGCTCTGAAGCGCGACAGCTGGTTCGGCATAATGCCATCACCGTCAACGGTCGACGCGTGAACATTCCGTCTTACGGTGTGCGTGCGAACGACGTGATCGAAATCAACGGTGCCGCCAAAGAACAGTTGCGTGTCAAAGCGTCGGTTGAAGCGGCAGAACAACGCGGCATTCCGGAATGGCTTGATGTCGACACCAAGGGGATGAAGGGCATTTTCAAGAATGTGCCGGAACGTACCGATCTGCCGTCCGAGATCAACGAAAGTCTCGTGGTGGCCTTGTATTCGAAGTAAATAAGTGTAACGGTTTTATTCCCGAGATAACGGGTTAAACGAGGTTCTTTCAATATGCAGAGTTCTGCAACCGATTTTCTTAAGCCGCGACATGTGGGCGTTCAAACGCTTTCGCCGACGCACGCCAAGATAACGCTTGAGCCGTTGGAACGTGGTTTCGGCTACACGCTTGGTAATGCTTTGCGTCGTATTCTCTTGTCATCCATGCCAGGCGCCGCGGTCACGGAAGCGAAGATCGAAGGCGTGTTACACGAGTATTCAACCATCGACGGCGTGCAAGAAGACGCTATCGAAATTCTTCTAAACCTGAAATCGCTGGCGCTAAAACTATACGGCCGCGATCAGACGACGTTGAAGCTCAGCAAGAAGGGTCCCGGCATCGTTACCGCCGGTGATATCCAAGGCGAGCACGACGTCGAAATCGTCAACCCGCGCCACGTTGTCGCGACGCTGACGAAAGAAGTCACTTTGAACATGGAATTGAAAGTAACGCGCGGTCGCGGTTACGTTCCGGCGACTTCCCGTCCGCAAGAAGGCGGCCGTCCGATCGGCGTGATGCAGCTCGACGCCTCGTACAGCCCGATCCGCCGCGTGTCGTACGCGGTTGAAAACGCGCGCGTTGAACAGCGTACCGATCTCGACAAGTTGGTGCTCGACATCGAGACCAACGGTGCCATCGATCCGGAAGAAGCAGTGCGTCGCGCCGTCAACATTCTGCAAGATCAAATCTCGGTATTCGTCGATCTTAAAACGCCGGAAGCCAAGACCGAAGAGAAGAAGCAACCGGAGATGGATCCGTTGTTGCTGCGCCCAGTGGACGATCTCGAACTCACCGTGCGCTCGGCGAATTGCTTGAAGGCGGAGAATATTTTCTACATCGGCGATTTGATTCAACGTACCGAATTCGAATTGCTGAAGACGCCGAATCTCGGCAAGAAGTCCTTGACCGAAATCAAAGACGTACTTGCGCAGCACGGATTGTCGCTCGGCATGAAGCTCGAGAACTGGCCGCCGGCGCAGCTTAAAGAGAAGATCATCGAAGCGGGTTCCGCTTCGTCGTAATGAGGAATAACCGTTCGCCTTCGATCGCTTATGCGACGAGGGCGATTCGGTGAAAATCGATATTTAGTTCGGAAGGTATTTATGCGTCATCAACTCAGCGGCCGTAAACTGAATCGCACCAGCGCACATCGTTCCGCGATGTTGCGTAATCTCGCGGTCTCGCTTCTGCGTCACGAACAAGTCGTGACCACGTTGCCCAAGGCCAAAGAACTGCGTCGCGTTGCCGAGCCACTCATCACGCTCGGTAAACAAGCTACCCTGGCGAATCGCCGCTTGGCGTTTTCACGCTTACGCGATCGCGAAATCGTCGGTAAGTTGTTCGACGATCTCGGACCACGCTTTAAGGCGCGCCAAGGTGGTTACCTGCGCATCCTGAAGATGGGTCTGCGTCCAGGAGACGCGGCGCCACGCGCTTTGGTCCAATTAGTCGACCGTAAGGCCGCAACGCCTGCCGCTGCCAGCGAAAAGACCTCGGGTAAAACCGCCGAAGCTTAAGTTCGTTGTCGCGTCATACATAACAAACGCCGGTTTATACCGGCGTTTTGTTTTTTGGCGTTCTGATTAGTCCGGTGTGCTTTGGGTGGCGCGAGAAATTTCAATTATCGCCCGCGTTTCGTTCGTGGGAGCCGCCAACCAACTCTCCGAGAAGCGTTACAATCTCCGCATGATCGCGCTATTCACCGATTTCGGAAGCACTGATCCCTATGTAGGCCAGCTGCACGCGGTCCTGGCGCGGGAAGCGCCGGGGGTAGCCATCGTCGATTTATTCCACGCGGTACCGAACTTCGATATGCGCGCTGGTGCTTATTTATTGCCGGCTTACGCCCGAGAATTTCCGCCAGAGACCGTTTTTCTATGCGTTGTCGATCCTGGCGTTGGTGGTGCGCGTTTGCCGGTGATGGCACATATCGACGATCGCTGGTACGTCGGACCCGACAACGGTTTGTTCTCGATCCTGGCGCGTCGCGCACGCCGCGTCGAAAGTCGCACGATTCGCTGGCGTCCAGCGTCGCTATCGGCGAGTTTTCACGGCCGCGATCTGTTCGCATCGGTGGCGGCGAAGCTCGCGCGCGGCGAGCAAGTTGAATCGGAACCGAGTACCCTATCGCTGCCGACGTGGCCGGATGATTTGGCACAAGTTATTTATATCGATCACCACGGCAACGGCATTACCGGTCTGCGCGGCGACATGTTGTCGAAGGACAGTCGTTTGCGACTCGGTCGACGTTCGTTAGGGTACGCGCGTGTGTATGCGGACGCGAAACTGAAACAGGCTTTTTGGTACGTCAATTCGAACGGCCTGATCGAGATAGCCGTTCGCGAGGGAAGCGCTGCGCGGTTACTGAAACTACGGCTCGGCACTGCGGTACGGCCGGGAAAATAATTCACCAAGAGTTTATCGTGCCATTTAATCGGTATTACGCGATGAAAAATTGGGGCATACGAGCACGGGTACTGTTTCTGGCATTAGTGCCGTTGACGGTCATGGTGCTTTCTATGTCCGCGTATTTCGTGGTCACGCGTTTGCACGATCTCGATCGGGCGTTGCAAAATCGTGGACAGGCGATCGCGCGTGGTTTAGCACCGGCCTGCGAGTACGGTGTCGTATCGGGTAACCGTTCGATTCTGAGCAATCTCGCGCAATCCGGATTGACGGAAGCCGATGTGATCTCCGGCACGATCGCCGATATGCACGGCAATATTCTGGCCCGTGCCGCCGCCACCGGTCATCAAGAAGACGACGACGTACGCAAATTCCAAGCGCCAGTTCACCAAAGCGCCATTGTGTTCGACGATTGGCAGAACCGCGTAGAAACGCGGCATCCTGCGGTGCTGCAAGCGCGCCGTCAGGTTGGTTGGGTCGCGGTTGAGCTCTCTACCGCCAGCACGCAAGCGCAGCAAGCGCGGATCTTAGCCAACGGTCTCGTGATCATCGTTATCGGCCTCGGACTCACTGCCGTGTTCGCGCAGCGCATGGCCCGCGGAGTCATTAGTCCGATTCAGGCGCTTACCGATACTGTCGAGCGTATCCGCAACGGCGATTTCACGACACCGGTCCCGCAGCAGTCCGGCGGCGAACTCGGGCGTTTGGAAACCGGCATTAACGTGATGGCGGAAGCCCTTACCGCGGCGCGCGAGAAGGAAAAACGGCGCGCTGAAGATGCGCTGTATTTGGAAAAAGTCCGCGCACAAGTCACGCTCGAATCTATTGGTGACGGGGTGATCACGACCGACGCCGAAGCGCACATCGTTTACATGAATTCAGTGGCCGAGCAGTTCACAGGCTGGAATCGCGACAGCGCCCGCGGTCATTCGCTCGATGAAGTGTTTCGCCTTTGTGACGAAGCTACCGACGCGCCCGACTAATACCCAATCGACGAATGTCTGCGCAGCGGCCGCGCGATGCGTCACGACGGGCACCATCTGTTGGTGAGTCGCGAAGGCGCGCGCATCGAAATTCAAGATTCGGCCGCGCCGATCCGCGACCGCGACGGGTCGATCATTGGCGCGGTGGTCGTGTTCCACGACGTTTCGCAGTTGCAAAGTATGGCGCGGCGGATGGCGTTCCTGGCCTCGCACGATCCGTTGACCGGGTTGCTCAACCGTCGTGAATTCGAAGAGCGCCTTAAAGAAATTCTCGAAAGCGCGCGCTCCCAGGGATTGCAGCACGCATTGTTATATTTGGATCTCGATCAATTCAAGATCGTCAACGACACCTGCGGGCACATCGCCGGCGACGAATTGTTGAAACAGCTGGCGCATCATTTGGCGCGCGAGATTCGTTCGTCCGACACCTTGGCGCGTCTGGGCGGCGACGAGTTCGGCATTATTCTCGAACGTTGTTCCGTCGAGAAAGCGCGCCGCATTGCCGACGGTTTGCGGCAGTTCATTAAAGATTTTCGCTTTGTTTGGCAGCACCGGAGTTTCGAGATCGGTGTGTCTATCGGTTTGGTGCCGATCGGCGCTGACGCCGGCAGCCTGACGGACGTACTCGCCGCCGCCGATTCCGCCTGTTACGTGGCCAAGGACGAGGGGCGTAATCGTATTCACCTATATCAACCTGACGATACCGCGTTGGCGCAGCGTCAAGGCGAGATGTTGTGGGTACATCGTCTGCGCCACGGTCTTGAGACCAATAATTTCGAATTGTATTGCCAATCCATCGTGCCGCTGGCGACGGACCGGAACGAGGGAAATTTCTACGAAATTCTAGTGCGCATGCATGAACAAGACATCGTGTTGCCCGCGGCGTTCATTCCGGCGGCGGAGCGTTATCACTTGATGCCGGCCATCGATCGGTGGGTGATCGAAAGCGTGTTTACCTTATTGCAGCGCGCTGCGACGCACACGCCGGGCAAGCGCTTGCCGGTGGATCGCGTGGCGATCAATCTTTCTGGGCAATCGCTCGGCGACGAGCATTTTCTCGAATTCGTTATCGAGTGTTTCGTGCGTCACCATATTGCGCCGTCGATGATTTGTTTTGAAATCACCGAGACCGCGGCGATCGCCAATCTAACGCGCGCGCGCGATTTCATCGGACGTCTGAAAAAAATGGGTTGCCGTTTCGCGCTCGACGATTTCGGTAGCGGCTTGTCGTCGTTTGGATATCTCAAGACATTGCCGGTGGATTATCTGAAGATCGCCGGCGACTTTGTGTGCGACATCGTCGACGATCCGGTCGATCACGCGATGGTCGAAGCCATCAATCAGATCGGTCATGTGATGAATCTCACCACCATCGCGGAGTCGGTGGAAACTGTTGAGATTCTGGAAAAACTGCGGGCCGGCGGCGTCGATTACGGACAAGGGCTTTGCATCGACGTGCCGCGTCCTTTCTACGAAGTACTCGACCTCGCCGAGAAAGACTGGCGCAGCCTCAAAGCCCGCGCGCGCGCGGTACTCTAGGGTTTAACGCTTTTCCGCTTCGATTTGCAGCGTCAGTCTGACGCGGTTACCGATCAGCCCGGGATAGGCGGAGACGCCGAAGTCCTGCCGATTGATCGTTGTTTCCGCGTTTGCGCCGCACAACTCGCTTTTCATCACCGGCACCGGATGCGGACCGCAGCGGAACGCGGTCACGTTCAACGTCACCGGTTTGGTCGCATCGCGTATCGACAATTCGCCTTCTACC
>JAHFQD010000081.1:0-1131 GCA_023266455.1 Candidatus Muproteobacteria bacterium | reverse complement strand
CACCAAGCGTTCGCCGTCGAATTTCATCCGCGTCGAGCGGAACGTGATCGTCGGGTAGCGTTCGGTAAAGAAAAAATCTTCGTCGCGTAGACGCTTTTCCAATTTCGCATCGCCGGTATCGATGGAGTCGGCGTCGATCTTGATCTCCATCGAGCCGCTGCGCGTCGCGCGATCGAGCAAAATCCAGCCGGTGGTTTTATCGAATCGGCCGTGATGGTTCGAAAAGCCCATATGGCTGATTTCGAAATGCGGGAAGGTATGCGACGGGTCGACAACGTAAAGCGCTTCGCCAGCGCCAGGTGTCGGCAATGCTTGCGGCGTCGAGGTAGCGCAGGAGACGGTAAGTAGGGTGGTAGTCAAAACGAGAAGGAAACGCTGCTTCATCTTTGTCATTTCCTTATCGACGAATGATTATCGAATCGTTGAGCGGCGTTGGAGGAATCGTTACGAGATCTATTTTGCCGTCGTCGCCAATCTAAACCGAATCTCCACTTCATCCGCCACCATCGACGTATCTTTCCATTCGCCTTCACCGACGTTGAGCAGGGTGCGCTTGAGCGGCAGCTTTCCCTCGAAATAACGTTTTGGTCCTTCGGTTGTGACCGTTACCGGCACGGTTATGTCGGTCGTAATTCCTTTAACAGTTAATTTACCGCGCACTTCGAGTTTGTTCGGCGCCAGCGGCTTGATCGCGCTCGAAATGAAGGTCGCTTTCGGATACGTGCGTGTGTCGAACCAGTCGCGTGTGCGCAGTTCGGAGTTAAAGTCTTCTTGGCCTAAATCCACGCTCGCCATGTCAACGTCGATCGACGCCGTGCTCATCGTCGGGTTCGTTGGATCGTATTGAATCCGCGCTGAGAACTTTTTGAATTGTCCTTCGAGCGGCACGTTCATCTGCGTAGCGCCGAAAGAAATCTTTTCCGGCGCCGCGCCGGCCGCGTGCGCTGTGGGCGTCATCGCGAATAAAACCGCTAAACCGATTCGATATAACGTTTTCATAATTTTTCCTTTTAGAGAAACGGCAACATACGCGCGAGCACGCCGTCGCGCTGAACGATGTGATGTCCGAGCGCGGCGGCAGCGTGTCCCAGCACCAGTGCAGCCATCGTGAAGACCAGCGTGATGTGGGTG
>JAHFQD010000397.1 GCA_023266455.1 Candidatus Muproteobacteria bacterium | reverse complement strand
GTTCGCTGGCGCCATCATCGGTTTAGGTTTCATCCTGGTCGCTGGCCGCGATCGTAAGTTACCGATTCCATTCGGTCCGTTTTTAGCGGGCGCCGGTTGGGTCGCCTTGATGTGGGGCGACGAACTCATTCGTCAATACTTTCAACTCGTTCGCTTCTGAAACCATCCACTATGCTGCGCGTCGGACTCACTGGAGGAATCGGCAGCGGCAAATCCACCGTCGCGCAACTGTTCGCAGCGCACGGCGCACCCATCATCGATACCGACGAAATCGCACGTGACATCGTGCTCCCCGGAAAACCGGCGTTGGCGGACGTGGTGCGCCAATTCGGCGACGGCGTTCTCGACGCCAGCGGCGCGCTTGATCGCACCAAGCTGCGCGATATCGTGTTTCAAGATCCTGCTCGGCGGAAAAAACTAGAGTCCATCCTGCATCCCGTGATTCGCACCAATGTGCAGAAACGGCTCGCGGCGTTAAACACGCCCTACGCCGTTGTCGTCGTACCGCTACTAATTGAAACCGGATTTTCCGAACTGATCGATCGTATCGTCGTCGTCGATTGCGAGGAAACCTCGCAGATAAAACGCGTCGCGGCACGCAGTCATATGACGGAACCCGCTATCCGTCGCATTATGGAAGTTCAAGCGTCGCGCCGCGAGCGTCTCGCGCACGCGGACGATGTCGTCGAAAACAATAAGGATCTCGCGCATCTCGAACGACAAGTCGCGTGTTTGCACGAGCGTTATCTAACGCTCGCCACCGACTGAGCGACGTCCGCTGCTTCCCACACGCCGCTAATCATCGCGACGCCACGCGCGCCGCGGGCGCACGCGTGCGAAAGATCCTCAGGCCGCATTCCGCCGAGCGCATACACCAGCGGCGTGGCGCCGCGACAAAGCGCGGCAAAATTTTCCCAGCCTAGCGGTTCACGATCGGGATGACTCGGCGTGGAAGCGACGGGACCCAATACCACGAGATCGGCTTCGATTCTCCCCGCCTGCGCCAATTCGGTTGCGTCGTGACAAGAGGCACCAACGAAATAATCGCGTGACAGTGGTCGCGATGCATATTGCTTCAATCGCGCGCTATTCAAATGCACGCCATCGGCGCCGCAGGCGTCGACGTCCGCCGGATCGGCATTCAACAGCACTTTCGCTCCATGACGATGGCACAATGCGACGACGTCACGCGCCAGGGTTAAATACTCCGCGCGCGCCGTTATCGGCTCCCGCCATTGCAGCAATCGCAAACCGGCGACGAGCGCTTTTTCCAGGCGTTTAAAAAAAATATCGTGGCCATAACGCGCGCAATCGGAAATCGCATAAAGCGCGGGCGACCATAAACGACGTTGGATCGGCCGATCGGCCGCGGGAAATTCGAGGTCCAGCAATTCCGAGCGCGCCACCCATGCGCCCTCTTGCCCCTCGCGTCCGTGCGGCGTACCGGTATAAGACGCGACAATCCATACATCCAACAACACATTCTTATCCGCATAGGCATGCCGCACTTGCATGAAACGTTGCGCCGCGCGCACGTCGATCCCGAGCTCTTCTTGCAGTTCCCGACGCAACGCAGCGTCGACGGATTCGCCGGGCTCGACCTTGCCGCCGGGAAACTCCCACTTGCCACCTTGATGCGCGCTCAGCACGCGGCGCGTGAGAAAAATCCGATCGCTCTCGTCGAAGACGATTCCCGCCGCGACGTGAACCGGCGCATCAACTACGGTATTCGGCATTGATACGCACGTATTCGTGCGACAAGTCGGTGGTCCACACCGTCGCCTTAGCGCCGCCGACGCCCAAGTCGACGCGCACGGTGATCTCCGCTTGTTTCATCACCGCCGCGCCCTGCGCTTCGGTGTAGTTCGGATCGAGCGCGCCGCGACTGACGATGCGCACGTCATCGAGTTGGATCGACACTTTGTTCACGTCTAGCTTACCGATCGGCGCGCGTCCGATCGCCGCGATGATCCGACCCCAGTTGGGATCGGAAGCGAAGAACGCCGTCTTTACCAGCGGCGAGTGGGCGATGGTATACGCGGCCTCCAAACAATCGGCTTCGGTAGCGCCATTGATTACGTCTACGGTGATGAACTTGGTCGCACCTTCACCATCGCGCACGATCGCTTGCGCTAACTCGATGCAGACTTCGGTAACCGCTTGCTGAAACGCGGCGTAATTGGTGCCGTCTACCGCCGCGCTCTTGCCGCTGGCAAGCAACACGCAGGCATCGTTCGTAGACGTATCACCATCGACGGTAATCCGATTGAACGACGCATCGACCGCAGCCTGGAGAACCTCTTGCATCACCTTCGTCGAGACGCGCGCGTCGGTCGCGATGAACGCCAACATCGTCGCCATATCCGGGCGAATCATGCCGGAACCTTTGGCGATACCGGTAACGGTGATCGTCGATGCACCCACGGTAATACGGCGCGAGCTTCCTTTAGGCGCAGTGTCGGTCGTC
>JAHFQD010000080.1 GCA_023266455.1 Candidatus Muproteobacteria bacterium | reverse complement strand
CCCATTCGGCATCGCCGCTGAATCGAACACGATGCGTTTAGGCGCCGCCGATGAATCGAGCAAATCGAGCGAACCGATATTGCCCAACTGCAATGCCATCGTACCGTAAAGACCGGGCAGTACCGACCTTAAATGATTCGCCTCGTGCGCCTCCAACGAACGTCCAAGCGGCGTGGCAAACCACTCGCGCAACTGCAGCCGAAAATTGATCATGGACTCGAGACTATTCATTGACGCTACACTGGGATCTCATGGGACTTCATTGCTGAATGATAACCGTTTTACACACCACCGCGCTGCAGGACAATTACATTTGGCTGATCTGCGTCGCTGATCAAACGATTATCATCGACCCCGGCGAAACCGCGCCGGTGACAAAAATACTCGAGCAGAACCGCCTAACTCCCGCGGCTATTTTTTGTACCCATCATCATCAAGATCACACCGCTGGCGCGGCGGAGTTGTCTCGACATTACGACATCCCGGTATACGGTCCAGTGCGTGATCCCATCCCCGCGGTGACGCACCAACTGTACGACGGAGACTCGATCCAATTCGGGAAAATGGGATTAACGTTTCAAACGCTCGATATGCCGGGTCATACCTTGGGTCAAATCGCTTTCTATGGGCACGGTCTATTGTTCTGCGGTGATACTTTATTTTCTGCAGGTTGCGGCCGCTTACGGGAAGGGACTGCTGAGCAATTACACGCATCGCTATCGCGCCTGGCGGCGTTACCTGAAGACACCCTGGTGTATTGCGGACATGAATACACCCAATTGAATTTGCGTTTCGCATTGACAGTCGACCCCGCTAATGCCGAGGTCCGTGAATACGCGTCAAAGGTCGACGCGCTGCGATCGGATCAACAATGCACATTACCGTCGACCATTGGTTTAGAACGACGGATTAATCCCTTTCTAAGAACAAGGGAATCGGTGATTGCCCAGGCCGCTCAAAAATTCGCCAATCGGCCGCTTAATTCAGAGACCGAGGTGTTCGCAACCCTACGCCGATGGAAGGATCATTTCAGATGATAACCGTCGATCGTAGCGAAAAGTTTCAAAATCGGCCCGAAAGTCAATGTTTTTTTCTTATCAAATCCTTAACTTAGAGCAACTTTGCGGTTGACGGCATGCTGAAGTCTTCCTACCATTTTCATATATGGGTCGAAGAATCATCAATAAAGCGATCCTGTGCGCGCTAGTCTCGCTAGCCGTTACGGGATGTGCCTCAACTGGGAATAACGCTGGAGACGCGAATTCTGCAAACGCAGAGTCGTTGATTTCCAAGCCGGCTATTTCTTCATCTTCCACCGTAGCCGCTCCCGCTACCTCGAACGAATCGACGATCAATCGAAGCGTCGATGTTTCCGCCGACGTCACGGCGCTCGAAACAAGTAAATATCCGGGACAGTACAACGATGTATGGGCACGTATCCGCGCCGGTTACGGATTAGCGGCGCTCGACAGCCCGCTCATTGCGCGACATGAACAATGGTTCATGAACAATCCTGAATTCATGCAGGCGATGATGGAGCGCGCGCGACTCTATCTCTTCCACATCGCCGCTGAAGTCGAAAAACGCGGCATGCCGATGGAAATTGCGTTGCTGCCCGCGATCGAGAGCGCTTACAAACCTTATGCGTATTCGCGCGCGAAAGCCTCGGGGCTGTGGCAGTTCATCGCCCCCACCGGCAAGCTATATGGTTTGAAAATAAATTGGTGGTCTGACGGCAGACGCGACGTTTCGGCGTCGACCCAAGCGGCGTTGGATTACCTCGAAAAGTTACGCAACGATTTCGACGGCGATTGGCACCTGGCTTTGGCGGCGTACAACGCCGGCGAAGGCAAGGTCTCGCGCATGATGGAATACAACCGGCGCAAAGGATTGTCGACCGACTTCCAGCATCTCAAACTGAAACCGGAAACGATTAACTACGTCCCGCGACTCATCGCGATGGCGAACATCATCTCCAATCCAGAAAAATACGGCGTGAAGCTACCGCCAATTCCGAACGAACCCTACTTCACCAGCGTCGACGCCGGCTCGCAAATCGATCTCGGCGTGGTATCGCGTCTGACCAATATTCCGTTAGACGAACTGCAATATATCAATCCGCAGCTCAATCGCTGGGCGACCGATCCCGATGGACCGCATATTCTACTTATCCCGGTGGCGAAGAAAGATATGTTGTTGGAAGGATTAAGCACGCTGTCCAGCACCGAACGCGTGCAGTGGCGCGGTCACGAAGTGAAGCGCGGCGAGACGCTACATGAAATCGCGCGCCGTTACGGCGTCGCACCAGAAGCGGTACGCTCGGTTAACAATTTACCTTCGAATGTGTTGCACGTCGGTCAAGCGTTGATGATCCCCGTGTCGTCGCGTTCGCTGCCGCCAGTGATCGTGGCCGGTTCATCTTCCGCCAAACCCGCACCGGCAAAACCCGCTTCGGCTTGGAACAGCAGCAATACTAAAATTCCAGTCATCCATCGTGTACGCGCCGGCGAAACGCTGTGGAGCATCGCGCGCCGCTACGGTGTGCTCGTATCGCAGATCGTCGAATGGAATTTGTTGCGCCCGGGCGATTCGATCAAACTCGGCCAACGACTACGCGTCTTTCCTTCCAGCACGGCGGCAGCCGTCGCTAGCAACGGGTAGTTAATCCTTCTCTCCACCGTATAGATGGCAGCGCACTTGATGTGCGCTGTTCAGTTTTGTCACGTCTGGATATCGTTGACGGCATTCCGGTAACGCTTGCGGACAACGCGGATGAAAATGACAGCCTGCAGGAGGCTCCATCGGCGACGGCACGTCGCCGCCAAGCGCATGCGGCGCGGGTGGAACGTCCGGATCGGGAACCGGATTCGCCTCCAACAACGCTTTGGTATAAGGATGTTTTGGCGCATTGAACAGTTCGCGCGTCGGCGCGATTTCGACGATCTTGCCGAGATACATCACCGCCACACGATCGGCGATATACCGCACGACGTTGAGATCGTGCGAGATAAATAAATAAGAAAGTCCGTCTTGTTGTTGTATATCGCGCAATAAATTCAGCACTTGCGCTTGAATCGATACGTCCAAGGCCGACACCGCTTCATCACACACGATGAATTGCGGCTCCAGTGCCAGCGCCCGTGCAATGCCGATACGCTGCCGCTGACCGCCAGAAAATTCATGCGGGTAACGTTCTTGATCGGCACGCGCCAGCCCCACTCGCTCCAACACAGTGCCGACGCGTTCGCGTAATGCCGGCCCGTGCGCCAAGCCGTGAACGTGCAACGCTTCGCCCACAATATCGCCGACGGTAAAACGCGGATTCAGCGAACTATACGGATCCTGAAAAACAATCTGCATTCGACGGCGTAGCATCCGTAATTCCGATCTCGATAACCGCATGACATCGCGATTATCGAAACGCACATCGCCCGCAGTCGGTTCGATCAAGCGCAGCACGCTGCGCGCCACCGTGGTCTTACCGCAACCGGATTCGCCGACAAGCGCCAAAGTTTCGCCCTTATGTAACTCGAACGAAACATCATCGACCGCCCTCACCCAATTCGCCGCGCGCGACAACACGCCGCCGCGCACGGGGAAATACTTACTCAACCCTTTTACCGTTAATAACGGTTGCGTCGTAGCGGTCATTTAGGCGGACTCTCTGGATAAAGCCAACATGCCACCTTATGCTCCGGTTCTTTGTCGACGGTCAGCGGCGTCGTTCCACAGCATTGATCCATCACATCGGGGCAACGTGTGCAAAAACGACAGCCCTTGGGGTACTCGCTTGGAGACGGCACGACTCCTTTAATCGATTCAAGCCGCTGATCCGGCCGCGGCAACGAACGCAGTAAGGCGCGTGTATAGGGGTGCAACGGATTGCGGAACAATTGTCGCGTCGACGCCTGCTCTGCGATCTGACCGGCATACATCACAATGACGCGCTGCGCGAAATGCGCGACCACGCCGAGGTTGTGCGTAATCAACAAGACCGCCATGACCATCTCGCGCTGTAGATCTTGCAGCAACCGCAAAATTTGCGCTTGGATCGTCACATCGAGCGCGGTCGTGGGTTCATCGGCGATTAGAAGATCGGGCTTACAGGCGATCGCCATAGCGATCATTACTCGTTGTTTCATACCGCCGGAGAGCTCATGGGGATATTGATCGATGCGACGCTCCGGCGACGGAATTCCCACACGTTGCAGCAAACGCAACGTCTCCGTACGCGCGGCGGCGGCGTCCATATTCAAGTGGTGCGTGAGCACTTCGCCGATTTGATCGCCGATGGTGAACACCGGATTCAACGACGTCATCGGTTCCTGAAAAATCATCCCAATGCGCCGTCCGCGAAGTCTCTGTTTCTGATGCTCCGTTAAGGCGACGAGCGACTCGCCGTTCAAACGCGCATCACCTGACACGACGCGGCCCGTGGAAACCAGCAAACCCATGATGCCCAACGCCGTTACCGATTTGCCGCATCCCGACTCGCCCACCAATGCGACGGTCTCACCACGGCCGACGGTAAAACTAATGTCCTTCACCACCCGCCATTCACCGTGATCCGTAAAAAAAGAAATATTTAAACCGGCGACGGCGAGTACCGGCGGCGCCGGTTTAGCTTTCTTGGCGATTTGCGAAACGCTCATCTAACGGCTCCGTAACCGTGGGTTCAGCGCTTCGCGCATGCCCTCGCCTAGCAGGTTGAACGCCAGCACGATCAGCAAAATAGCCAGGCCCGGAATGAAGAAAAGCCATGGCGCGTCGAAGATGTACGCCTTGCCGTCGGCGAGAATATTGCCCCATGTAGCGAACGGTGGACGCACCCCGAAACCGAGAAAACTCAGCGCGGATTCCGTCAGTATCGCGTCCGCCACGCTGATGGTGGCCGACACCAAGACCGGCGACATCGCGTTCGGCATCATGTGGCGAAAAATAATCCGCCATTCCGGCAAGCCGAGCGCTTTGGCCGCGATCACAAAATCTTGATCGCGCAACGACATGAAATCAGCGCGCACGAATCGCGTAGTGCCCATCCAACTGGTGGCGCCGATCACGATCATGATGTTGTAGATACTCGGCGGCAGCAGCGCGACGACGGTGAGGATTAGAAAGAATGTCGGAAAACACAGCATCACATCGGTAAAACGCATGATGATCGTATCGACGGACATCGGACCCAAGCGCAAATTGCCGTAATAGCCGGCGATGCCGCCGAACAAAATGCCGATCACCGTCGAAATGCCGACGGCGACGAATCCGATCAATAAGGAAACTGAAGAACCTTGCAGCATGCGCGACAACACGTCGCGCCCGAGTTCATCGGTGCCGAAAATATAAACACCGCCGATAGGATGCTCTTCGGCTTGGATAATTGAAGAAACCGGTGCCATCGGTGGACGCAACTTGTCGACCAAGCGGACGGTAGCGGGATTAAAGGCCGGCACCCATTCGGTCAGCGCCTTGCCCACCACCGCGATGACAACCAACGCGATCAACACCACTAACCCCGCCACCGCGAGCCGATCTTTACGCAACATGTGCCAGAACTGGCCGATCGGTGTTTCCACGATCACCGGTTGTGTATGCAACAGCGCGGCAGGCGTGCTCATCGTTACTCCAAGCGAATACGTGGATCGGCGAAGGCGTACAGCAGGTCCGAAATAAACGTACCCGCCAAGGTGAGCGCCGCCGCGATGAAATTGATTGTCAGAATCACTGGGAAATCGCGCGACAAAACCGCTTCGTAGCCTAAACGGCCGAGACCCGGCCATGCGAAAATTTGTTCGAAAATCACAGAGCCGCTTACCAACCCCGGTAACATGAAACCGAACATGGTGATAAACGGCAATAGCGCGTTGCGCAGCGCGTGGCGATACACAACGGTGTCTTCATCGAGCCCTTTGGCGCGCGCGGTTCGCACATAGTCTTGACTCAACACCTCCAACATTTGCGAACGCACATAGCGCGACAACACCGCAATACCGCCGATGGCGGCCATGAACGACGGAACCACGAGGTGCCACAAATAATCCATCCCACGGAATAACGGATTCGCGGTTTCCATACCGAACGTGCGCATGCCGATCACTGGCACACCGAGGACGTTTACCACCCACATAATCCCGATGTAGGACAAAAAGAAACCGGGGATTGAGATCAGGGCATAGGAAAGGAACGTCGTCGAACGATCGTACAATGTCCCACGTTGCACCGCCGCGCGAATCCCGATAGGGAACGAAAGCGTCCAAACAATGAGTGTCGCGCCGATAAACAATGGCAAAGAATTCAAGAACCGGTGCCAAATTTTCGGCAACACCGGTTGACTGTCCTTGAACGATTTAAGATCACCGCTGACCAAATCTCGTACCCAATAGACATACTGCAGATGCAGCGGATCATCCAGATGAAACGCCGCGCGAATTTTAGCGATGTCCTCCGGCTTCATGCGCGGATTGGACGGATCCACTTCGCTCGGTTGCCCAGGCGCCAAATGCACGACCGCATGCGCAACCACCGATACCACGAGCAGCAGTATCAAACGCTGGAGCAGATTGCGGAGAATATAAGAACCCATAGTCGTTAAGTATCGTTCCTAGAAAGTCGGCGCATGCTCAAGTTTGCGCCACTGATTAAAGCTGAAAAGCAAATCGCCGCTGCGTGGCATGACGACGCGTGAATAGGTACCGTCCTTATTCATCACGACGATCTTGCGATCCAAGACACCGGTGGTGAACGGCGCGTATAGAAATGTGTAAGGCTGGTCCTCGGCGATAAGCTGGTGGAACTGATGCGCTAGCTCGCGTTGTTTCGGCAGATCGTATTCTTGGCGGATCCGCAACATCAGTTCGTCGGCTTTCGGATTGTTATAGCCGACGAAGTTAAGCTTCTTCGGACCTGCTTCACTCGAATGCCATACCTGGAATAAATCGGCGTCAACCCCTGTCGTCCAACCTAACACCACGGCGTCGAACTTGCCTGGATCGATGAAGTCTTCAAGAAACACGACCCACTCGAACAACTGCGTATGGCATTTGATGCCGATTTTGCGCCAGCTGTTTTGGGCGATGGTCATGATCGCCTTGCGTAGCGAATTTCCGTTATTGGTGATCAGATTAAATTCAAAAATCTTCCCGTCTTTCTCGAGCCACCCTTCGGCGTTACGTTTCCAGCCAAGTTCTTCAAAAATTTTTAACGCTTGTTGCGGGTCGTACGGTAGCGGCACGACCGTCTGATCGTACCAATCGGTATTTTTTCCGTAAGGCCCGGTCGTGCGTTCCCCTTGGCCGTAGAGAACATATTGAATAATTTCGTCGACATTGATCGCCATACCAAGCGCGCGGCGCACGCGTTTGTCCGCGAACATCGGATTACGATTGTTGTAACCGATATAACCGTAAGCGAAACTGAGTTTCGTGAACGACTGGTAGCGCGGATCCTGTTGGTAGCGCACAGCCTGGTGCGGCAAAGGACCATAAGTGTCGACCGCGCCAGTGCGGAACTCCACTTCTTCGGTCACGCTATCGGGGATGATGCGATAGAAATAGTCGCGATACTCGGGCGTGCCCTCCCAAAAGTCATCGTAGCGAACCAAGTGCACTAATTCGTCGCTCTTCCATTCTTTGAAACGAAACGGACCGGCGCCGATCGGTCGACGATTGAATTCGCTATCACGCAAGCCGAAATCGGCGCGCGCTGCCTGCGATAAACCGCGGCGTTCGACTTCCTTTTTCAACGCCTCGGCATTGAGCAAATGCTCGGGAATGATTCCCATACT
>JAHFQD010000079.1 GCA_023266455.1 Candidatus Muproteobacteria bacterium | reverse complement strand
TTGGGAAGTCTGGCTGAACGGCATGGAAGTGACGCAGTTCACCTACTTCCAGCAAGTCGGCGGGCTCGACTGCAAGCCGGTGCTGGGCGAAATCACGTACGGTCTCGAGCGCCTCGCGATGTATCTGCAAGGCAAAGAAAACGTATTCGATCTCGAATGGACGCCGGGGATTAGTTACGGCGACGTTTATCACCAAAATGAAGTCGAGCAATCGAAGTACAACTTCGAACACTCGAACGTCGAATGGCTGCTGCGCCAATTCAACGATTACGAATCCGAAGCCAAGCGTTTGATCGAAGCCGGCCTGCCGTTGCCCGGTTACGAAATGGTGATGAAATGTTCGCACGCGTTCAATTTGCTCGACGCGCGTGGCGCGATTTCCGTTACCGAACGCGCGGCGTATATCGCGCGCGTGCGCAACCTCGCGCGCTTGGTGGCGCAAGCCTATTATGAATCGCGCGAGAAGCTCGGGTTCCCGATGCTGAAACAATCGCCACCGGCGAAAAAGAAAGTCAGAGCCTAAACTGTGCCGAAGAAAAAAATCGCCAAACCATCCAAGGCGGAAAGCCTGCTGATCGAACTCCTGACCGAGGAGTTGCCGCCGAAATCGCTCAAACATCTTAGCGAGGTTTTCGAAGACAAACTTTTTAATGGTTTGGTAAGAGCACAATTAGTACAACGTGATCCAAGCGGTGTTCAAAGATTTGCTACTCCTCGACGATTAGCAGTTTTAATTCCTAATGTTTTGTGGAAAGCACAGGACAGGACAGAGTTAAAAAAACTTATGCCTTCTAAAGTGGCATTTGACGAAGTAGGTAAGCCAAGCTTGGCACTGATTAAAAGACTGGAAAAAGAAGGGTTAGTAGTTCAGTCGACAGTACGGCATATCGAACGTCGTATTGAAGGAGATACCGAATACGCCTATATCACTGTGAAGATTCCGGGGGCGACGCTTCCTGCTGTTTTAAATGGCGACAATGGAATACTTAATGACGCTGTAAGAAAACTTCCAATAACTAAATGGATGCGCTGGGGAGATCGCGACGTGCAATTTGTACGTCCTGTGCACGGACTTGTTGTGCTGCATGGCAGCAAGGTTGTTCCGTGTGAATTATTCGGACTAAGGAGTGAGAACAAGACAAATGGCCACCGCTTTTTGAGCAAAGGACTCATCACCATTAAGCGTGCTGCCGATTATGAAAACATCCTGCTTGGTAAGGGCGAAGTGATTGCTTCTTTTGAAGAACGACAGAAACTTATTGTGAAGGAGCTTGATAGGTCCGCAGTTAAATTGGGCGAGGGTGTCAGTTGGCGGCTCGGTAAGGAGATGGATTTAGTTGATGAAGTAACTAGCATCGTCGAAAGTCCACGCGTATATGTCGGTCAGTTCGATCCAGCGTTCCTCGCAGTGCCACGGGAATGTTTGATCGTGAGCATGCAGCAGCATCAAAAATATTTTCCTGTGGTCGATGCGCAAGGCCGATTGGAATCAAAATTCCTGTTCGTTTCGAATATGCATCCCAGCGACGCAAGTCAGATCGTTCAGGGTAACGAACGCGTGCTGCGCGCACGTTTGTCAGATGCCAAATTCTTTTACGATCAAGATCGGAAGTACAAACTGGAAAAACGAGTACCCAAGCTGGCGAATGTCGTTTATCAAAATAAATTAGGAAGCCAACTTAATCGCATTGAGCGGGTGCGACAGATTGCGACTCACATTGCCTTCGAAGTGAAAGCACAGAAGGAATGGGTTGATAGAGCCGCATATTTATCAAAGGCCGATTTACTTACGGAAATGGTAGGAGAGTTTCCTGAATTGCAAGGAGTGATGGGAGAACACTATGCAATTCTTGATGGCGAAAACGCCAGCGTAGCGAAAATCATAAGAGAACATTATCTACCGCGTTATGCAGGGGACAAACTCCCAGGCTCACAAGACAGTATTAGCGTCGCTTTAGCAGACAAGCTCGAAACATTGATCGGTATTTACGGCATCGGGATTATTCCAACAGGCGACAAAGATCCATTTGGTTTGCGCCGTCAAGCATTAGGTGTTGTGCGTATTTTGGTCGAAAGCAAAAATTTACCTTCGCTAGATATTCTGAAATTACTGCAATGCACTTACAAAATATTTCCTACAGGCCTACTTGCCGAAGACGTCGTGTCCAATATGCATTCATTTATATTGGAACGCCTGAAATCTTATCTGCGCGAGAAGGGCTACGCGCCGGACGAAATCGAAACTGTGTTGAGTGTCGATCGCAGTAGATCTGAAACTCTGCTAACTCAATTAGATGATGTTATTCCGCGCCTTGATGCTGTCAAAGGAGAGCGTTCCAGTCCTGAGATAGTTGCTTTAGCCGCAGCTAACAAACGCATTAGCAACATTCTGAAGCAAGCAGGGGACTTAAATGCCACGCCGGTTGTCGACGCAAGCCTTTTAAAAGACGACTCCGAACTTGCACTCGCGAGCAAGTTACAAGAACTGGAAGAGATAACTGAGCCTTTAATTCTGCAGCGCCGATATGTCGAGGTATTTAGACAGCTTGCTCAACTGCGTGACCCTATAGATAGATTTTTCGCTAACGTAATGGTCATGGTCGATGATCCGAATTTGAGATTGGCGCGATTATCGATGTTGAGCAAAGTTCGGGAGCTTTTCCGGCAAGTTGCAGATATTTCGAAACTACAGAACTAGAGTCATAAAATGAAACTGGTTATCTTGGATCGAGACGGCGTCATCAATCATGACTCCGATCAATACATCAAGTCGCCGGAAGAGTGGAAAGCGATTCCCGGCAGCGTGGACGCGATCGCGCGGTTGCATCGCGAGGGGTATCACGTCGTGGTGGCGACGAATCAATCGGGCGTGGCGCGCGGGCTGTTCGATCTGAACACGCTCAATAAAATTCACAACAAAATGTTAGAGGCGGTGCGCGCGGCGGGCGGGGAGATCGAGGCGGTTTTTTTCTGCCCGCATGGACCGGACGACGGTTGTCGTTGCCGCAAACCGTTGCCAGGGTTGTTCGAAGAAATCGCCGATCGGCTCAAAATCAGTCTGCACGGCGTTCCCGCCATCGGTGATACGGAGCGCGACATGGTAGCGGCGCGCGCGGTGTCGGCGTTTCCGGTTTTAGTGCGTAGCGGTAAAGGTGAGCGCACGATTAAGAAAAGCAAAGCGCTCGATGGCGTTCCGGTGTTCGCCGATTTGGCGGACGTTGTCGACGCGCTGTTGGCGGGCGAGCTCGTTACCGACTGATGGTACTGCGCTCCGCCATATTCAACGCGGTAATGTGGTGCGCGGTAGCGATCTACGCGCCGCTGGCGTTGTTGACTGCGCCGTTGCCGCTGCGTTGGCGTTATCGCTTTATCGTGCAGTGGGCGCGTTTCCACATTTGGTTGGCGCGTTGGTGGTTGAAGATTAACTACCGCGTCGAAGGGAAGGCCAATCTACCGTCCGGTCCGGCGGTGGTGTTGTCGAAGCATCAATCCGCTTGGGAAACGTTGGCTTATCCGCTGATCTTTCCGCGCATCACCTGGATATTGAAACGCGAGTTGTTGTGGATTCCCTTGTTCGGTTGGGCGCTAGCCTTGCTGAAACCCATCGCCATCAACCGCCGCGCCGCGCGGCGTGCGTTCGAGCAGATTACGTCGCAAGGTCGCGCGCGGTTGGAAGAAGGAACTTGGGTGGTCGTGTTTCCGGAAGGTACGCGCGTGGCGCCCGGGCATCGACGTCCTTACAAGAGTGGCGGCGGCGCGCTTGCTGCGAAGACCGGTTACCCAGTGGTTCCCGTGGCGCACAATGCTGGTAGCTTCTGGCCGCGACGCGGGTTCGTTAAGAATCCGGGAACGGTGCGAGTGGTTATCGGTCCGGTGATCGACAGCCAAGGTAAGACCGCCGAACAAATCACGCGTGAGGCGGAGGAGTGGATCGAGAAGACGATGGTGGAGTTGGAAGCGAAAGCGTAACTATTGAGTGTCTTCTGAAGTTCGAAAGTTAATTCCCCTGTGGTGCCTGAATATCCCCTCATGCTGTTTCCTGCCGGGGTGCATGTCTGCACCCGTTCGATGGCGTAAATGTCCACCGGACATTTACGACAACTCCATCTCACCTCCCTGCGGGAGAAGGGACGTTGTTGTTAGGAGCTAATTGCGTTAGCGATGGCCGCGAATTCAGCGAGTGTCAAGGTTTCGGCGCGCCGATTCGGATCGATGCCGAGTGTTTCCAACACGCCGATTTCCATCGTTTCCTTCAAATTATTCCGCAACGTCTTACGCCGGCTCGCGAACGCGGCACGCACGATGCGCGCGAAGTCGTCCGTGTTTTTAATTTCCACCGGTGCGGTGCGGCGCGGCACCAAGCGCACGACCATCGAATCCACTTTCGGCGATGGGTAGAACGCGGTCGGCGGTACGTCGAACAGCGGTTCGACGCGTAAGCGGTATTGCGTCATCACTGATAGTCGGCCGTAGTCGCTGGTGTCCGGTTTCGCAGCTAAGCGCAGCACTACTTCTTTCTGCAGCATGAACAACATGTCGTCGATGCAATGCGCTTGATCGAGTAAGTGAAACAGCAACGGGGTTGAAATGTTGTACGGCAGATTGCCGACCAGACGCAGACGCGTATTCGGCGGCGCCAGCTGGCAGAAATCGAAGTTGAGCGCATCGGCCTGATGCACGATGAGTTGATCCGACGGAAATGTTTCGCGCAGATGCGCAGCCAGATCGCGGTCGAGTTCGATGGCGTGCAGCGGTTTGATGTATTGCAGTAATTCGCGCGTGAGCACGCCCTCGCCGGGACCGATTTCAACGACGCGCTCCTCGGTGCGCGGCGCCAAGGTGGCGGCGATGCGCTGAATAATCATGCGATCGCGCAAAAAATGCTGGCCGAAACGTTTGCGCGGACGATGCAAGCTCATTTGCTGATCATGCTCAGCGCGGTATCGAGCGCCGCGCGCAGACTCGAGGCGTCGGCTTCGCCTTTACCGGCGATTTCGAGCGCCGTGCCGTGATCCACCGACGTGCGTACGAACGGCAATCCGAGCGTAATGTTGATCGCATGCGCGAAATCATGATGCTTAATCACCGGTAACCCTTGATCGTGGTACATCGCTAGCACCGCGTCGCACTGCGCCAGCCGCGACGGCGTGAACGCCGTGTCCGCAGGGACGGGACCGCTGATCGCCATGCCGCGCGCGGCGAAGCGCTTGATGACGGGTTCGATGATGTCGATTTCTTCGCGTCCGAGATGGCCGCCTTCGCCGGCGTGCGGGTTGAGGCCGCACACGACGATGCGCGGCGTGGCGATGCGAAAATGTTTTTGCAGATCGCGATGTAGCACATCGATGACGCGCTCCAGCAACGCCGGCGTGATATGGCGACTTATTTCCGATACGGGAAGGTGTGTCGTCGCCAAGGCTACACGCAGATCGCGCGTGGCGAGCATCATCACCGGTTGTTCGACGCGCGCGCGCTCAGCGAAGAATTCAGTGTGTCCGGTGAAGGCGATGCCGGCGTCGTTGATGATTCCTTTATGTACCGGTCCCGTCACCAGCGCGTCGAATTCGCCGGACAAGCAGCCGTCGGCGGCGCGCTCAAGACTGCGCACGACATAAGGCGCGTTCGCTACGTTCAAGCGCCCGGGGACGACCGGCGCCGCGCAAGGAACTTGCGCGAGATAAACGCCCGGGGTCGCCATGTCGCGGTTGAGCCAAGGTTTAAATGAAAACGATGTGCGTAATGACGCCGCGCGTTGCGTCAGAACGTCGGCGTCGCCGATCAGCACGAGCGCGCAACGTTTTATCTCGGACGCAATCGTCAATGCGAGATCGGGTCCGATGCCGGCGGGTTCGCCGGGGGTTAACGCGATGATGGGAAAGGTTTGCGCCATTTCATGCATCCTCCTCCCATGTCTCCCCGCAAGCGGAGAAGGATGGGGTGAGGGCGGTGTTGTTGTGAAGAGGGGCGGCGCTCGACAGGTGCCGCATCTAACTCAATTCGTTTCGTCGACAAAATACTCGACATAGGCTTCGTCGCGCAGCTGTCGTACCCATTGCTCGTAACGTTCGTTCGCTTTGCGCGAATGGATTTGTTGACGCGCCGACGCTTGGATGCGTTCTTCGCTGATATCACGCGAGCGCCGCTCCAATACTTGGATCAAATGTAACCCGAAGGGCGTTTGCACGATTTCGCTCAGCTCGTTGGGTTTCAGGTTGTTCATGATCTTCTCGAATTCCGGCGTGAATAGGCCGGGGTTCGCCCAGCCGAGGTCGCCGCCGTTAGCGGCGCTGGCGGTGTCTTCGGAATTGCTTTTCGCGAGCGCCGCGAAATCTTCGCCGTGCAGCAGGCGTTCGCGTAGGTTGACCAATTTCGTGCGCGCGTCGTCCAATGATTGAATTTCGCTGCGGCGTAGCAAGATGTGGCGCGCGTGCGTCTGCGTGACGTTTCCCGCGATTGAATCGCCCCGGCGCTGGTTCAGACGCAGAATGTGAAAGCCGTTCGGTCCGCGGATCGGTTCGCTGACGCCGCCCGGTTGTAGCGCGTTGAGCGTGGCTAGAAATGCTTCGGGCAATTGCCCGGCTTTCTTCCAGCCGATCGCGCCGCCGTTCAACGCGGTCTCGCCTTTGGAGTTGGCGATGGCGATTTGTTCGAAATTTCCACCTTGTTTGATCTGACGCACAATGTCGTCGGCGCGTCGGCGCATCGCTTGAATCGTTTCGGTCGACGCCGCTTCCGGCAATGTTAAGAAGATATGCGACAAGTTGAATTCGATGTCCGTGCCTTGCGGATGCGTTTGCAGGAAGTCTTGCACCTCGGCGTCGCTGACAGTAACGCGGCTGTTGACCTCGCGATCGACCAGTCGGTGAATGATGATTTGAGTGCGTATGCTGTCGACATGCGCTTGTGGATCGAGACCTTCCTTCTTTAACCGCTTTTCAAACTCGCTTACGTTCATTTTGTTAGAACGGGCGATGTCGTCGACCGCGCGGTCGACGTCGGCGTCGCTCACTTGAATGCCGGCGCGTTCGGCGGCTTGTAACTGCACGCGTTCCACGACCATGCGGTCGATCAGTTGTCGGCGCAGGATTTCATCCGCCGGCAACGCGATTTTTTCCAGCACTAACTGGCGTTTTGTTTGCATCAGACGTGCGGCGAGTTCGGTCTCAGTGACCACATCGTCGTTGACGATGGCGAGAACGCGATCGATGTCGCTGGTATTGCGCGGCGTCGCGGGAATCGCCGCCGCCGCGAACCAGGGCGTGAACAAGGCGAGGCATAGAAATCGGGACAAGCGTACGGAAAACACGGAACAGCCACCTCCTATAAGGGTGGCTTAGCATAACATGGCTTACTCCGGCTCCGGATTGTCCTTTCTGTCGTCGTCGAAAGTGAACAGACCTTGTTTGAGCGGGCTGTTGGGGACGCTGCCGTACTTGGACAAGCCCGTAAGCTGAAATTCGAACATGATCCCATTGGTGTAGTGCGCGTTCGTCGCAGTAGCGCTGTTTTCCCAGCGCTGCGAGGCCATTACGCGTACCGCCCAACAACAGGCGTTGTACTCGACGCCGCCGTAGGTCTCGACGTTCCGATGGTCGCGGTTGGAATGTAACTGTCGGCCGCGGACCGACCAGCGCCCGTAGATCGGCCACTCGAAGGAAATATCGGTCTCATTAATCTGGTTACGCAGGAAGACCTGCCCCAAATTCAAGATTTTGTTACGCGCCGGCTGGTACTGGAGATAGAAGCTGCTGCGCTCGATGTGATCTTCACGGCTGTCCCATTGC
>JAHFQD010000396.1 GCA_023266455.1 Candidatus Muproteobacteria bacterium | reverse complement strand
TTGGTGATACCCAATTCATGCGAACCCCCGCTTAATCGGTGCACAAGCTATGCCGCCTCAACGCGCAAGAGGGCGCCAGCACGCGGTAAATGCGCTTGTTTTGGCGAGTTTTAGCCGTTCGCGATAATTTGCTAAGCTGCTCCACCCATGCGTACACGCATAAAAATTTGCGGTATTACCCGAGTTGAAGACGCCACGGCGGCGGTACGCGCCGGCGCCGACGCTATCGGACTCGTCTTCGCGCCGGGAACGCCGCGTTACGTCGAACTTGAACAAGCGGCGATGATCGCGCGCTCGGTAGAACCGTTCGTGACCGTTGTCGGTTTGGTGGTCGACGCCGAGCCGGCGCGGGTACGTGAAATCCTGGGTCGGGTGCGAATCGCTCTGTTACAATTTCACGGCTCCGAAACCCCCGACCAGTGTCGCTTGTACAACTTTCCCTACATCAAAGCGGTACGCATGCAAAAAGACGTGGACGTGAACGCGCAGGCGCGCGCCTACAGCGATGCGGCGGGTTTATTGTTGGATACATTCGACACCGACGTCGCCGGCGGCAGCGGCCGGACCTTCGATTGGTCGCGTATTCCGCGCGATGTGGCTAAACCGATTATTTTGGCCGGCGGACTGACCGCCGAAAACGTCGCCGAGGCGGTGCGCGCGGTGCATCCCTACGCGGTCGACGTATCGAGCGGCGTGGAAAAAACCAAGGGTGTGAAAGACGCCGCCAAGATCGACGCCTTCGTGCAAGCGGTGACAACGGCATGACGGCTTACGACCTGCCCGACGCACGTGGACACTTTGGCCCTTATGGCGGACTGTTCGTCTCCGAAACCTTAATGCAACCCTTGATCGAGTTGCGCCAGGTGTATGAGGGCTTGCGCAACGATCTTAAATTCCAAGAAGAATTTGCTGAAGATCTACGGCTCTACGTCGGCCGGCCCTCGCCCTTGTATCCGGCCAAGCGCCTGACGCAACAATGGGGCGGTGCGCGCGTCTACCTCAAGCGCGAAGATTTGAACCACACCGGTGCTCACAAAATAAACAACACCATCGGCCAGGCGCTGCTCGCGCGGCACATGGGCAAGCAACGCGTCATCGCCGAAACCGGCGCCGGTCAACACGGCGTGGCGACCGCCACCGTGGCGGCACGCTTCGGTATGAAGTGCGTGGTGTACATGGGTTCTGAAGACATTAAGCGTCAGGCGCTCAACGTGTATCGCATGAAGCTTTTAGGCGCGGAAGTCGTGCCCGTGGAGTCGGGATCGAAAACGCTCAAGGACGCGCTCAACGAAGCCATGCGCGATTGGGTAACCAACATCGACAACACGTTTTACATCATCGGCACCGTCGCCGGGCCGCATCCGTATCCCATGATGGTGCGCGATTTCCAAGCGGTGATCGGCAACGAAGTGCGTTATCAGATTCGCGAGTTCGAAGACCGGCTGCCGGACGCGCTCGTCGCTTGTGTCGGTGGCGGTTCCAACGCGATGGGCTTGTTTTATCCGTTTATTAACGATGCTGGCGTGACCATGCACGGCGTCGAAGCCGCCGGCCATGGAATCGACAGCGGCCAGCATGCGGCCACGTTGTGCGCCGGCCGACCCGGCGTATTGCACGGCAACCGTACTTACTTATTAGAAACCAACGACGGTCAGATCATCGAAACGCATTCGATATCGGCTGGCTTGGATTATCCCGGCGTCGGTCCGGAACACGCTTGGCTTAAAGATTCCAAGCGCGCGCAGTACCATCCCATCACCGACGCCGAAGCGCTGGCCGCGTTTCACGAACTCACGCGCGTCGAGGGCATCATGCCGGCGCTCGAGTCGTCGCACGCCATCGCTTACGCCAAAAAACTCGCCAAACAACTTGGCAAAGATAAAACCATGGTGGTTTGTCTCTCTGGGCGCGGCGATAAAGATATTCACACCGTCGCGGATCGCGAAGGAATAATCTTATGACAGGACGAACGGAGCGAAGCGCAGCAGGGCTTCTGTATTTCTAATGTCTCGTCTGGCTGATTGTTTCGCGCAACTCGCGCGCCGTCACCGACGCGCGCTTATTCCCTATATCGCCGCTGGCGATCCGTCGCCGGAAGTCACCGTGCCGTTGATGCATGCGCTGGTGCGCGCCGGCGCCGACGTGCTCGAACTCGGCGTGCCGTTTTCCGATCCGATGGCCGACGGCCCGGTCATCCAGCGCGCCGCCGAACGCGCGCTGAAGCACAACACCAGTCTGCGCGATGTATTGGACATGCTGCGCGAGTTTCGCAAGCAAGATGAAAACACGCCGGTGGTGTTGATGGGGTATCTCAATCCCATCGAAGTCATGGGTTACGAACGGTTCGCGCAAGCGGCCGCCGAGGCCGGCGCGGATGGGGTGTTGACCGTGGATCTGCCACCGGAAGAGGCGGAGGATTTAAACGCGGCGCTGAAGAAGCGGAATATCGACGCGATTTTCCTGCTCGCG
>JAHFQD010000078.1 GCA_023266455.1 Candidatus Muproteobacteria bacterium | reverse complement strand
CCGGCTCGAAGTCCATGACCGTCGCCGCGCGACGGTTTCGGATCGTCCTGCCACTGCCATTCGATAATTTCTAAACAACCCTCGCCAGTCGACACCCGCAACGGCGCCGCGGATTGTACTGCGCCCGGGGCGTCGGCGGCAGCATCAACCGGCCGCGCCTGCCAAATAAGCAGACGTTTGCCGTCATAATCGGTGAACGCGCCGGGATAGGGATGCGTTACCGCGCGCACGAGATTGAAAATCGCGCGCGCATTTTGGCGCCAGTCGATGCGTCCGTCGTCGGGTTTGCGGCCACCGAAATACGTGGCTTGCGTTTCATCCTGTGCGCGCCGTGGCGCGCGTCCGGCGAGCAAATTGCCCAGTTGGCGTTCCAAGGTCAACCGCGCCGCCGCGATTACTTTTACGAATACCTGATGCGCGGTTTCATCGGGCCCGATCGATACCCGTTCTTGATCGACGATATCGCCGGCGTCGGCGCGCTTCACCATCGCGTGCAGCGTCGCGCCGGTTTCGGTCTCGCCATGCAACACCGCCCAGTTGATCGGCACACGTCCACGATACTTAGGCAATAGCGAACCGTGCATGTTGTACGCGCCGAGCGGCGCAAGCCGCAAGATTTCTTGCGAAATCATGTGGCGATAATAAAAAGAAAAAATGATGTCCGGCGCCAACGCGCGTAGTCGTTCGCTCCATTCGGTGGTAGCTATTTTCTCCGGCGTGAACACCGGGACATCGTGCGTGTGCGCGAGTTCGGCCACGGATTTGAACCAAACGCGTTCGTTGGGATCATCGGCATGTGTTAACACGGCGACGACGTTGACGCCGCGATCGAGCAAGACGCGCAGACATTCATAACCGACGTCGTGGTAGGCGAAAACCAGCGCGCGCACGCTAGCCATTCAGTGTGTTCGCGAGATCCGCTGTCTTGTTCTTGACCGAATCGGTTTGTTCGATGACTTCGCGGATGATGAAGCGTGGGCGCCGCCGTACTTCCTGATAAATACGGCCGACGTACTCGCCGATGACGCCGAGGCCGAAAATGCCGACACCGACGAGGAAATACAAAATCGCGAATAACGTAAACACGCCTTCCGCTTCCGGACCGACGATAAGGCGACGGATAAAAAGGAAACCCACAAATAACAAGCTGCCGACGGACACCAACATGCCAAAGAACGTAAACAACTGCAGCGGCACCACGGAAAAACCCGTCATCAAATCAAAATTGAGTCGGATCAAATCGTAAAGCCGATACTTCGAGGTACCGGCCGCGCGCGCCGCATGTTCGACTTCGACTTCCGCCGGATTGGCGGCGTAGCGTACCGCCAATGCTGGAATGAAAGTCGATGTTTCGCCGCTGGCGGCGATGGTGTCGACGATATGCCGTCGATACGCGCGCAGCATGCAGCCTTGGTCGCGCATGCGGATACGGGCGGTACGTTCTCGTATCAGATTCAGCATGCGCGAGGCGTATTTGTGAAACCAATTATCTTGGCGGTCTTTGCGATAGCTGCCGACGACATCGTGACCGGCATCGATGGCGGCTAACAGTTTCGGAATCTCTTCTGGCGGGTTTTGTAGATCCGCGTCGAGCGTAATCACAACCTCGCCGCGCACGCGTTCGAACGCCGCCATGATCGCCATGTGTTGGCCGAAGTTACCGTTGAAATCGATCACACGTACTTCGCGCGGACGGCGTCGATAAAACTCGTGCAGCAAACCGATGGAATTGTCGCGCGAACCATCGTTGGTGAAAATAATTTCGTAGGGCTTGGCGAGCTTGTCGAGTACCGCGGTCAGGCGCGTGAACAATGGTTCCAGATTTTCCGCCTCGTTGTAAACCGGAATGACCACGCTGATATAAGGTGCACGCATGTTCAGCTCTTCTTAAACAAATCGCGCATGGCGTCGATCACACGATCTTGATCGGCATCGGTCATGCCCGGGAAGAGCGGCAGACTCACGATGCGATCGGAGATGGTTTCGGCGACCGGAAAATCGCCGTGTTTGAACCCGAAGTTGTCGCGGTAATAGGGGTAAAGATGCGCCGCGCGGTAATGCAAACCGGTGCCGATATTGCGTACCTTCATGCCAGCCATGAACGCGTCGCGATCCATGCCCGCGGCATCGGGATTGATTAGCGGCACAAAGAGATGCCAGGCATGTCGGTGCGCGAACGCCGGCGCGCGCGGCAACGTCCACTGCGGCCAATCCTGCAGTAACTTTTGGTAGCGCTGCGCGAGTTCGGTGCGACGCACAATAAATCCATCCAAGGCTTTCAACTGATGTAGTCCAAGCGCCGCTTGGATATCCATCATGTTGTATTTGAAACCCGGCATGACGATTTCGTAATGCTGGTTGCCTTTCTTGCCGAAACGATCCCAGGCCTCGCGATCCATGCCGTGAAACCGCAGCAAGCCGAGACGCGACGCCATGGCGTCGTCGCGCAGCGTTATCGCGCCGCCTTCGCCAGTCGTCATGTTCTTATTCGGGTGAAAACTGAAAACTTGCACGTCGCCGAAACTGCCGAGGCGCTTGCCTTTATATTCGGTGCCGATGGCGTGCGCGGCGTCTTCGATCACGCGCAGTCCATGCTGCTGCGCGATGGCGTACACCGCATCGAGATCCACCGGCAGGCCGGCAAAATGGATCGGCATAATCGCGCGCGTGCGCGGCGTGATCGCGTGCGCGAGCCGCGTCGCGTCCATGTTGTAGGTATGCGGTTCAACGTCGACCAGCACCGGACGCCCCCCAGCGAGCACGATAGTGTTGAGCGTGGCAGCGAACGTCATCGGCGTGGTGATGACTTCGTCGCCAGGTTTTAAGTCCAACGCCAACAGCGCTAAATGCAATCCGGCCGTGGCGGACGACAGCGCCAGCGCATGCGGCGCGCTTAAATATGTTTTCAAGTCCGCTTCAAAGCGTTGCGTACGCGGGCCGGTGGTGATCCAACCCGACTCGAGACAAGCCACCACTTCTTCGATCGCTTCGCGACTGATCGATGGGCGCGAGAAGGGTAAGAATTCTTCGGTCGTGGCCGACGGCGTGGTCGCCTGGCCGAGAGGTTCGCGTTTCACGAATGACACTTCCGATTGTTGATCAAAACGACTCGCTCGGTCGAACGCAACAAACAAGCGGAACCGGGCAAGACGAGAAGCAGATTATTGTAATTCGACGTATCCGTCAGCAGGTAAATCGTGCGTGGCTCAAGCCAACGGCGACGCAGCATTTCCTGATCGATCATCCAAGCGCTTGTGTCTTCGACCGTGGTGCCGAATTCCAATTCACCCTTCCAATCGACGATGGTGACACGTTGACGGATATAAACCGGCAAATCCTGGTAATACGCCTGATACGTCATCACTTCATCGCCCGGCGCGAGCACTTTGCGCAGATCCATGGCCAAATCTTTTACCGAACGCCCAGCATCGACGCGCGACAAATAATGATCGAAGGTCCCTATCAACAACGTCGCACCGGCAAATAAGGCCAGGATCGTGGTGTAGCGGTTATGCCATAAGTTCGCGCAGAACGGCAGCAGACCAGCGAGCAGCATCGATATCGCCATGAAAAACAGCCCCGGCCCGATTTGGGTGGTCGCGCGCGCGACGCTTGGATGATTCGGCAGGAAGATCGCCGCTAATACGATCGCGGCGGTAAAGAAAACGCCGAGCAATAACAGCAGCACGAATTCGGTATGTCCGAAGCGCTTCGGCTGATCTAGCATCCGAGCGAGCCAACGGCCAAACAGCAATGCCAGCGGCGGCAGTATCGGCAAGATGTACGGAATTAGTTTCGAGCTCGACAACGAAAAAAATAAGAACGGCAATAACGCCCACAAACACAAAAACCAAATTTCGCGGTGCTGGCGACGCTCGCGCCAAAAACCACGCGACATGTCGCGCAACATATGCGGTAAGAACGCGCTCCACGGATACATGCCGGCGAACAATACCGGAATGAAAAACCACATCGGTTCGTAGCGCTGATGTACCTTCGTGAGATAGCGCTGGAGATGTTCGTGAACGAAATAAAATTGATTGAATTCGGGATTGGCTTGCGCGACGAAGTAATGCCACGGCCCGGCGACGGCGAGGAAAAGTAGTAAGCCGGTCGGAAGATACATCGCGCGTAACAATCGCCACTCGCCGAGAATCGCGATCCACGCGCCGATCACCATGCCGGGAATAACGATGCCGACAAGTCCTTTGGTTAATACCGTCAGCGCCGACGTGAGATAAAACAAATAAAACCAGCCACGGCGCGCCATGCCGGGTGGCGCGCGCGTGCCGATGAGGAAAGCGCCGAGCGCGACGGTGAGCAGCGCCGTCAGCGGCATATCCAAGGTAAGAATCGCGCCCATGAAATCGTACAACGGGCTAATCGCCAGAATCACCGCTGCGAAAAGTCCGGTGCGACGTCCATAAAGCCGACGTCCGATGAAATAGACCGCGAGACAACCGAGCAGACCGAACCCAGCGGGCCATAAACGCAAAGCCCATTCGCCCAATCCAAATGTCTTGATCGCGCCGGCTTGCAACCAGTAAACCAAGGGTGGCTTTTCGAAATACTTCACGCCGTTCAGACGCGGCGTTAAGTAATCGCCGGTCTCCACCATTTCGCGCGGAATCTCGGCGTAACGGCCTTCATCCGGTGCCCATAGCGCGCGATCGCCCAACTCGTAACCGAACCAAAGCGCCAGCACGAGCCCCAACAGCAGCGGCTCGAGCCACGAACGTCCCGAAATTCGGCGGGCGATTTTCGATTCGGCGGTGGATGGGAGAGCGGACACTATTCCACAGTGACTGATTTAGCTAAGTTGCGGGGTTTGTCGACATCGGTGCCGCGCGCCAACGCGGCGTGGTAAGCCAATAATTGCACCGGAATCGCATGCACGATCGGCGACAGTACGCCGACGTGGCGTGGCGTACGAATCACATGCACGTCTTCGCTGTCGTGGAAATGGCTGTCAAGATCGGCGAAGACATAAAGCTCGCCTCCACGCGCACGCACTTCCTGCATATTGGATTTCACTTTTTCCAGCAACGTATCGTTCGGCGCGATCACCACCACCGGCATGTTGTTGTCCACGAGCGCCAGCGGCCCGTGCTTCAACTCACCCGCGGGATAAGCCTCGGCGTGGATATAGGAAATTTCCTTGAGCTTTAACGCGCCTTCGAGCGCGATCGGATAGTGAATACCGCGACCGAGAAACAGCGCGTGTTCTTTTTGCGCGAAACGTTCCGACCAAGCGCTGATCTGCGGTTCGAGATTGAGCGCATGTTGCACGCTGCCCGGCAAATGGCGCAGCGCATCGATATGCATCGCTTCGTCTTTAGCCGACAGTCGTCCTTTCAATTTCGCCAACGTCAGCGTCAACACGAACAGCGCCACCAATTGCGTAGTGAACGCCTTGGTCGAGGCCACGCCAATTTCGGCACCGGCGCGCGTATGAAACACTAATTTCGAAGCACGCGGGATGGCGCTTTCTTGCACGTTGCAAATCGACAGCGTGTGTTCGTGACCGAGTTCCTTGGCGCGCTTGAGCGCTTCCATGGTGTCAAGGGTTTCGCCCGACTGCGAAATAGTCACGATCAGATTTTTCGGGTTCGGCACGAAATCGCGATAGCGATACTCGCTCGCGATTTCGACATTGCAAGGAACCTTGGCGATCGATTCGAGCCAATAACGCGCGACACTGCTAGCGTAATAGCTGGTGCCGCAGGCAAGGATTTGCACGCCTTCGATTTTTTTGAAAACGTCGGCGGCATCTGCACCAAATAACTCCGGCATGATGCCGTTATCCATCACCGCTTCGAGCGTATCCGCCAACGCTCTCGGCTGTTCATGGATTTCCTTCTGCATGAAGTGGCTGTAAGGACCCAATTCGAGCGAAGCGAGCGAAACGTCGGAAACGTTTATTTTGCGCTCCACCGTTTTGCCGTCGTGATCGAAGATACGTACTTGCTCACGCGTGAGCGCAGCGACATCGCCTTCTTCGAGATAGATGACGCGACGCGTGGCCGACAGCACCGCGGAAACATCGGAGGCGACGAAGTTCTCGCCCTCGCCTAAACCGATTAATAACGGACAACCGACGCGCGCCACGATCAGGATGTCCGGATTCTTCAGCGACACGACGGCGATCGCATAAGCGCCCACCAATTCGCGCACTGCTTTTTGCACGGAGGTTAATAAATCCGCGCCCTGACGGTGATAATAATGAATGAGATGCGCCACCACTTCGGTGTCGGTCTGCGAATCGAATTTATAACCGAGTTTTTTCAGACGATCGCGCTGCTCGTCGTGATTTTCGATGATGCCGTTGTGGACTACCGCCAATTCATCGGCGGAAATATGCGGATGCGCATTGGGTTCAGTCACGCCGCCGTGCGTCGCCCAGCGCGTATGGCCGATGCCGACAAAACCGGTCAGATTTTCCGCGTTCGCCGCCGCTTCCATTTCCGCGACGCGGCCCACGCGCCGTACGCGGCGCACGCCGTTGTTGAGCACGGCGACACCGGCGGAATCATATCCGCGGTATTCAAGGCGCTTCAGGCCGTCGACCAGCATTGGGACTACGTTGCGTTGCGCGATCGCGCCGACAATTCCACACATAATTTTCTACTCTTTTGATATCAGCGTTTTTGAACTTTGACAGGTCGTTGCCAACCTTTAATGGTTTTCTGCTCACCGCGCGCGAGTGTGAGCTCGCCGGCGGGAGCATCTTTGGTGATAACCGAACCTGCACCGATCGTGGCGCCGGCGCCAATCGTAATGGGAGCCACCAACGCGGAGTTGGAGCCGATGAAGGCGTTATCGCCAATCACGGTGCGGCTTTTATTGGCGCCGTCGTAATTGCAGGTGATCGTGCCGGCGCCGACGTTGACGTCGCGGCCGAGCGTGCTGTCGCCGACGTAACTCAGGTGATTCACCTTGCTGGCGACGCCGATATCGGACTTTTTGATTTCGACGAAATTGCCGACATGCGCGTGGTCGGCGATGGTCGTGCCCGGACGGATGCGCGCAAACGGCCCGATACGACAATCGGCGCCAATGCGCACGTCGTCGATTACACAATTGGGCTGGATTTCAGTCCGCGCGCCGATGGCGGTGTCGCGGATAACGTTGTTAGGACCGATGTGAACACCATCGGCAAGCGTTACTTTGCCTTCGAATACGACGTTAACATCGATAACGACGTCGCGACCGCAAGTGAGTTCACCGCGAATATCGATCCGCGCGGGATCGTGTAGCGTCACGCCTCGCTCAAGCAGCGATTGCGCGACGTTCTGTTGATGGATGCGTTCGAGCGCCGCGAGTTCGCGCTTGCTGTTAACACCGAAAACTTCCCACGCCGCCGATGGCTGATGCGTGACGATATCGACGCCGTCGGCGACCGCCATGGCGATCACGTCGGTCAAATAATATTCGCGCTGCGCGTTGTTATTGCGCAGTTGCGCGAGCCACTTTTTTAACCGCGCCGCGGGAGCTATCAAAATGCCGGTATTCACTTCGCGAACCTGCGCTTCCTGCGGTGTCGCATCTTTTTGCTCGACGATGCGGACGACTTTACCGGCGGCGTCGCGGAGCACGCGACCGTAACCATGCGGGTTTTCCATCTGTGCGGTTAACAGCGCAAGTTTGTTCGGCCCGGTGAGCGACATCAATGTCTGCAATGTTTCTGGGCGAATCAATGGCACGTCACCGTAAAGAATCAACGCCTGCGTATCGCCGACGCCGTCGATGGCCTGTTGCACCGCATGCCCAGTGCCAAGTTGCTCGGCTTGGAGCACCCACGTGACCTTTTGATCGGCAAAA
>JAHFQD010000077.1 GCA_023266455.1 Candidatus Muproteobacteria bacterium | reverse complement strand
GTATAAAGAAGGCGACGATTTCAATGGATTTACCATTATGCAAATTGGCGTCGATGAAGTCATATTCAAGCGTGACGGTCGCGAATACGCGTTCTACGTCGCCGCATTGGGAGGAGCATAAATGACAACCGTCGTACCAAAAGATCCAACGGTTCTCGGCGAAATGGGCCGCGCGTTGCTGGAAGACAAGAACGGCAAAGCCCTTGGTGAATATCGCACTTATTTCGAAGCGGCGTTATTCCAAGCGAGGAAGAAACTGAGTCTGCCGTTGACTCAGGAAAAGCAATCAATCAATCAAGCTATGGTAGATTGTACGTCTGCTGCCGTAGTTGTGATTAATGCCGTCTGGGATGCGATGCATTCCGGACGGTAGAAAGAATCCACCGGCTCGGACAACTGTCCGACTGGGGATCGCAAAAACAGTAGTTGCTGTTTTTACGTAGTCTTCAACTTTGATTAGGAGATGCAATCATGGCTGCCGATGGTTTAGATGCAATCGTTCAAGAACAGAGAAATTATGATCTTCACCTGCGTACAGTGACCGCTGATCTCGACAACGAGAACAAAGCGTTCCAAGCGTACATGAAGGCCCAAGATCGGGCGTATGAAAGCTTCATGACCGCCTTGCGTACCGGCGCCAAGATCACTGGCGGTAACTAAGTTTAACTGGTAATTGCAAGTTGTATTAAATAGGCGAGGCAGCCATGTCAGAACGGGAATTAGGAAGTAATGTGCCATCAAGTACGTCGCAAGCCGGATCAGCGGAAGCGATATTACTTGAGCGCCTGGGAGAGGCTGGCTGCCTTGCCTGTGAGTGTGGTTTGTTGGAAGAAGCGGAGCAGATTTATTCCTGCCTCGTGAAGTTGAAGCCGTCCAGCGCCGGCGCACACATAGGATTGGCGATTGTTCAATCGATGAAAGGAATGGCGTCTGTGGCGGCGGAAAATATGCGTAAAGTTGTCGCCGAGTTTCCCGAAAATGACATGGCGAAAGCGGTATTGGGTTTGGTATTAGCGGAGCTACGTCAACCGGAAGCGGAAGAGTTGTTCAAACAAGTATTGGCGAATGGAAAAAACCAGGATGCCATGCATATCGCTCGGTTATGCATGCCTGATGCACCGAAAGAACAGGCAAAGGAAACCAAGCAAGAAGCTGCACCGGTAGCGAATGCATCAGAATCGTTAGAAGTCTTTCGTCACCGTAACATTCGTCCGTAACGGTAAACGACTCGGCTAAATGAATAGGTGGAGGTAACGATGTCACAGATAGAACAAGTAGCATTTGCTGTCGTAGAGAACGCCACGAATACGACAGGAACTGGATCCGCATCGCAAGCAACCGCGTCACGCGATTCAACGCTGCAATTCGATAGCGCCATGAAGCGTGTGGACGGTATGTCGACGCTGCAAGTGTCGACGGCGGCTTCCAATAAAGCGTGGGATATCTCTTTCAGCGCCGATGGGGCGATGGATAGTTTCCGTAAATGGATGCAGGGATTGTCTGATCGCATGACCGAAAGCGGCGATATTATGAGCCGCATGATGGAAAAAGATCTTGGAATGAAAGATTTGACCGTCATGGTGCAGAAACTGCAGAACATCAACATACATTTCCAATCCGCGATGGAATGCGTGAAGCTGTCAGGAGAAGGTTTTCAGAGCTTGGTTCATAAAGGCTCCCAGTAAGAGTCATTAACAACTAGGCATCACAGTTGTTATATAGTTAGGTACTTCTTACCTTCTCGGGAATACTGTCATGAGGCGGATTTTTCAAATCAGTATTACGATCATGGCAGTACTCCTGTTAGTGGGTTGTAAACAAGCGCTCTATAACCGCTTATCCGAACAGGAAGCCAACGACGTACTGCTGACCCTAATGAAGGGTGGCGTCGAGGCCGAGAAGCGCACGGTTGATGAAAAGACGTTCAGTATTTGGGTGCAGGAATCTCAAATTGCCACCGCAGTAGAACTGCTACGCTCCGGCGCACAGCCGTCTGAGCATTACACCAATCTTGGGGAAATTTTCGCACGCAATGGATTGATATCCTCGCCCACCGAGGAGCGCGTGCGGTACATCTATGGATTGCAGCAAGAACTCGCAAAGACCTTGTCTCAAATAGACGGCGTCTTAGTCGCGCGCGTGCATATCGTCGTTCCTGCAAACGATCCGTTCTCTACCGGTGTTAAACCGGCGTCAGCGTCGGTGTTTTTAAAGCATCGCGCGGATATGAATATGCAGGTTGTAGTGCCGGCGATTAAAGATCTCGTCGTGCGTGGTATCGAAGGTCTTAACGGCGACAATGTGGCGGTTACGTTATTCCCGGCTCGGTCTACCTTGGCATCTCCCGAACAGGTTCCCGTGACGCGGTTCTTCGGTGCTTTGGTCGCGCCATCCAGTTTAACGAGGCTTTGGATAGTGCTGGGACTTCCATGGGTGTTTGTTGCCTTATTACTGGTATTGCTACTGCACGCTGCGCGTATCCATGAAATCGTCGGTGGTCTTGTAAAAGGTCGCCGCCGAGGTTCTGAGGTCGTCCAAAATGCTGGCAATGTCGAAGCTGGAACAGGCGGTCGGCGTGCCCGATGAAGCCACAATCTTGGAAACAGGCGAACCTGGCCCCGAGGTAGCCGAATCCGGTCCCGCAATCGTCGGGGATCCGTTCTTCGATTTACAGCTCACATTTAATTTATTTCCAGCGCTTTACGCACATCCGAGTTGGCTTGTTTACAAGGGCGATTTACGCCTAGCCGAAGGATGGCGCGCAGTGCCGCCGTCGTCCGCATTTTGGGTGCGTCGTTTTTCGGATGCACTGTTGCGTAAGCGCGCATTGGAAAAAAAATTCGACTTCGATTTTGTCGATCACGCCAAGCGTTTGGCCTTGATAGATTCTCGCACATTACTCATGGTGGGTAAGTGGGTGGCCACCGTGTTGGTGCGCGATCGATTGAGACGTATCGTGCGTGGCGGCGAAGTAGAAGCAATGCAAAAAGCCGTCAGCGTCGACGCGCATCGTTTTGCGTTGCGCTGGAACGGACGTGTGCCGACCTTACCGTCCAAAATCCATCGTGTCAGCGATCAATGGCCCACCAACGAAGCTTGGATGTTGCGCGGCGCCGTGTTGCTGTCATCCGCGTTACCTAAATCGTCCAGTATCTTTGGGCGCTTACAATTTAAATTTCCTCGACGCTGGTCCCATGCCAAGTTGCGTTTGCATCTGTCCGAGCAAGAACGCTCGAGTTTGGCCGGATTATTTGTCGACATCATAATGGCCGAATTCAGCGAATGGGCATGGTTGTTCGGATCGGAGTCGCCGGGACCGGAGGCTGTATGTTGACGATGATGGTGTCGTTGGATAAAGGCAAGCTGGCGGCGGCCAGTGGCAAAATTGTGAAAGCCGAACACTTTACGCGTTTGATGGAAGCCAACGAAATCGTGGCGGCGGCTAACCGTCATGCGGCGGAATTGCAAACAACGATCGAAGTGAAGATCGAAGAAGCGCGTAAGGCCGGATATCAAGAGGGCATACGTTTAGCGCGTGAGGAGTTTGCCGCTTCCATCATAGAAACGACGGCCAAAATCAATTCGGCGTTTATTAATTTGGAAGCGCGAATCGTCAATACCGTCATGAATGCCGTGCAGCAAATCTTGGGTGAATTCGGCGAACGTGAGGTAATGGAAAGCATTGTTCGTCGCGTATTAAGCGATGCGCGGGCGGAAAAAAACGTACGTTTACGGGTATCGGCGGGGCAATTCGACGTGGCGAACGAGATTTTGGTGTCGATTCTCCAAGAATACCCAGATATCGAATTTATCGACGTAGTAAAGGATACCGAAGCACCGGCGGGAACCTGCGTCTTAGAGAGCGAGTTCGGCGTAATCGACGCCAGCATAGAAACTCAGCTTTCCGCAGTGCGATGGGGCTTAATTAAGGCTTTTGCGGCTAGACGGCGGGGCTCGACCGAGCCAACAAAGTGAGCTTATTAGGTCCATACTTACTATATGAAACTACGCAATAAATCGCCTTCTAACTACCTCGCGGACGCGTTGGATAACGCGCTTGAAAGCGTTGCGCCGATCGAAACCCGTGGTCGTGTGCTGGAAGCAGTCGGCACGTTGATTAAAGTGACCGGTGTCGAGGCACGCGTGGGCGACCTCTGCGAATTGCGTAGCCCGAATGGAAATTGGCGTATGCGCGCGGAAGTTGTTGGCGTGGCGCGTCAAACGGTTCTTTTGATGCCTTACGGAGAGTTAGAAGGCATCTCGGCGCAAACCGAAGTCGTCAATATCGGCAAACCTCCTTCGATTAAGGTTGGTGAAGCGGTATTAGGCAGAGTACTCAATGGATTCGGCGAACCGATGGACCACGAAGGGCCGGTTAATTCGCTGATCGAATATCCGTTACGGGCGCCGGCGCCAGATCCACTTTCACGTAAGCGTGTGGCACGCGTTCTACAGACCGGCGTGCGCGCTATCGATGGATTATTAACCTGCGGTGAAGGGCAGCGTGTGGGTATTTTTGCCTCGGCGGGTACGGGTAAAAGTAGTTTGATGGCTATGATCGCCCGCGGCACGATGGCCGATGTAACGGTGGTGGGGCTGATCGGCGAACGCGGTCGTGAAGTGGGCGAATTCTTACATGCTGTCATGCCGCCTGAGCGTCGTAATCAAACCGTTTGCGTCGTTGTGACTTCCGATCGTCCCGCCGTGGAACGCGCTAAAGCGCCTAATACCGCGACGGCGATCGCGGAATATTTCCGCGACCAAGGTAAATCCGTGTTGTTGCTCGTCGATTCCGTGACGCGCTACGCGCGCGCATTGCGCGAGATAGGCCTTGCCGCCGGTGAGCCGCCGACACGTCGTGGTTATCCACCTTCAGTATTTACCGCGTTACCGCGTTTGTTCGAGCGTGCTGGTCAAAGTGAACACGGTTCGATCACCGCGTTTTATACGGTATTGGTCGACGATGACGAAAGCGGCGATCCGATGGGTGAGGAAGTGCGTTCGATTCTAGACGGCCATATTGTGCTTTCGCCCGAACTCGCTTCGTCTGGGCATTACCCGGCGATTGACGTGATGCTGAGTCGCAGCCGCGTCATGACGAACGTGGTAAATAGTAAGCAACGTCAGGTGGCGAGCGAGATTTGCGAACTAATCGCCAAATACAAATCTATCGAAACTTTGATTCAAATCGGCGAATACAAACCGGGCACGGACGCGCGCGCCGATAAAGCCATGCGTTGCCGCGACGCTATTCAATCCTTTCTGCGTCAGGAAGTAACGGAACCTTCCCCTTATGAGCTAACGGTAGCGCAACTACAAAGCGTGGTGAACTCATGATCGAAAATCTGAAAAAACTACTTATCGTACGTGAAGCGCGTATGCGTGTGGCGCAAGACGAACTCTGGAAGCCGATGAAAACGCTGGCGGATGTCCAAAAGGAATTGGATCAGCTGAATAAGGAATTGGGTGGCCTAAAGGAACAGCGCTCGGTGTGGGAAAAACAATGGCAACAATGGATGAGCGACGACGGCGTATTGCGCCGCGGTCAAGAATACAACATGCATCACGTTAAACTTACCGCGCTTGAGACCGATATCGCCGAGGCGAAGACCAAGGTCGAAGAGCAGCGCGATGAGATTCAAAAACAAGTCGATGCCGCGCGCGCCGAAGTATTGAAAGCGCAGATGGGTGTCGAAGCTTTAAAAAAGGAAATCCATAAGACGGAACGGAGAGACCGTATCCGTTTAGAAAACGCAATCGAATCGGATGCGGCGGACGATCTAAATTCCAACACGTGGTCACGACGGTCTAGCTAAAGCGACATATTTAAGAGGACCGCAAATAAAATCGGGTGAATTATGCAGAAATCATTTTCTTCAAAACCAGACACTGTCGCCGATAAAAACGCGTCGACCGATGCGACGAATCGCAAAGAAGAGACGTCGCCGGTGAATAACGCGAGCAAGGCAAAATTCAATGGCTTGATGAAAGCGGCACCGAAAGATCAGACGCAGAAGCCGGGGAGTACAAGCGTTTCCGATAACAACAAGACGTCGACCACGACGGGCAACGCGAAATCTTCGTTTACTCCGGATTTTACCTATGCCCGTGATCTGATGATGTCGCGCGTCTCGCCGGATCAGGTCGTTAGTGCGTCGTCTGCGGACTCCAATTCGGAAAATCAGTTAAACGGTCAGCGCGATCGCCAAACTAATTCGCCGGATGTGTTACCGGCGTCTTCGCAAATGTTACAGAACACGTATTCCGGTGCGTCGACGCATGCGCCTGCGGAAGCCGAAGCACATACGCCGCAGAGCGACGAGTTGTCGCAGCTGTTGCAGAAGTTATGTTCCGACGTTTACGTATCTTCCGGCGATGTGGCCGGAAAATCGCGCATGTACATGGCCTTGGATAGCGCGTTGCCGGGCGCGGCCGTCGAATTTGTGCGAGACGGCGCCTTTATGTATGTTCGACTCCACGCGACGAACGAAACCGCTTTTCGAACCATGTCCTTGCAACGTGATGCGCTGCAAGATGTGCTGAAGAAATCCACCAACTTGAACGTTTCGGTCGAAGTGATTCAACGAGACGGACAAAGCGATTCAGATAACGCCTAACGCAAGACAGCGAGAAATTTTGTGGGCAAAGATGGGTCAATTACCTTGCATAAGGGAGCAACAACGGTTCCAGAGCCAATTGCAGCGTATTTACGTCAGGTGGAACCTAAAACACGTGACGCGCTCAACGTTTGGCTCATCGAACGCGGTGCTCCCGTGCGTTTCACCGCGGGCGCCGGTAGGTTCGAGCTGAGTTGGAGCGAGCCACCGTTCTCTGAATTGGAAGTTGGTATCGAGCTTAATTTCGGTTCTAACCGCGTATTAATCGCACTCGACGGTTTTGCTGCCATCGATCCGTTGCTGGTCGGCGAGCCGTTCGCGCATGTACCGTCAGCAACGCGTGATTTAGTACTGCAACGCATCGTCGCGCACTTTTTGGCGGCGCTACCGTCCTCGTTGTCCGACGCCGCCGACGTACGCGCTATTCATTGGGGCGCAGAGAGTTTGCCACGGTGGGATTGCGCTATCGGATGGATGTTGCGGCGCCCGAAGGGCGCGGTGTCGCGCGGCATGCTGTCGGTCGAATCACCAGAAACCTTGACCTGGTTGCACGCAAACCTCCCTCGTTCTGAAAAAGTGTCCGAGAAACGGGTCGATATTCCCGTTGTCTTGATGCTGGTTCTCGGTCGTACGAATTTAGATTTGAGAACGTTGCGAGATGTGGCGATCGGCGACGTCGCTTGGATTGAAAGCGCTGGTCATACTCGCGGTGGCGTATCGGTGCTGTTATCGGCGCCGCGTGGCGGACCGCAATGGACATGCCGGCTTAAACACACCACTTTGCAAGTCATTGAAGCCGCTAGCGGCGATGCGCGACGCAACGCCGAGATTATCGGCCGCGCGCGCGTCATCGAGCCTAAAACTGCCGGAGATTACACCATGAGTCGAGAATCAGGCACCTTAGAAATCCCCATCACTTTCGATCTCGGCGACGTCACTGTGCCGCTGCAATCGTTGGAGAAGATCCAGGGGGGATACATATTCGAGTTGCCGCAAGATATCGCGCATGCTTCCGTGAAGATGCGTGTGGCGGGTACGTTGATCGCTGAAGGACAATTGATCGTCATCGGCAAGCGACTCGGTGTGCGCGTGACGAAGATTCACGGCGAACGCGATGCCGTTGCATAAGATGGCGAACCAGCAAAGGGGTTTTCAATGTTAGGCGGTTCGGATCCAGTTGTCGTTCTTATCACGTTGGGAATGCTGGCGC
>JAHFQD010000395.1 GCA_023266455.1 Candidatus Muproteobacteria bacterium | reverse complement strand
CGACCGCATGGGTGGCTTGATTCAGCGCATCGCGAATACCGATAAAGGCTACGACTTTCCGGCATTGTCGGCGCTCATGTATCAAGTGAAAGCGCGCTTTCCGGATAAAACCGAAGCGACCATTCTCGCCGAGCCCGAAACGTCGTACGACTTGTTGGTGAAGACCATGGATGCCATGCGTTCCGGCAAAAGCGTGCGCAATGGCGCAGTGGTGCCGGTGGAGTTGTTTCCGGAAATTTCGATTGGCGACGCGCCAGTACGCGGATCGGGGAGGGCTTCGTGAGATTAACGCCGCTGCAAAAACGCACGGAGCGCAAAGCGCGTCACAAATCGTTGGTGGATCTCAACTTGGTGTCGCTGATCGACATCTTCACTATTTTGATTTTCTTCTTGCTCGCGAACTCGATGGATGTCGAAACCTTGCCGAGCTCGAAGGCGGTGAAGTTGCCCGAATCCACGGCCGACAAAAGTCCGAAGGAAACGCTGGTGGTGGTCGTTAACGAAACGGACATCGTGGTGCAGGGCCGCAAGGTCGCGTCGGTGGCGGACGTGTTGAACGCCCAAAGCGATCTGATCGAGCCGCTTAAAGCCGAGCTCGATTTTCACGGTAGCCGTCAGATGATCCGCAAGGAAAAAGAAACGGCGAATAAAGCGATCACGATCATGGGCGATAAGGAAATTCCGTATCGCTTACTGCGCAAGATTATGGTGACCTGCGCGCGCGCGAACTACAGCGACGTTTCGTTCGCGGTGCTGCGCAAAGGCGGTGCGTGATGGCGACGAACTTTATTTACTATCGATCGGCGACGTTGCCGTGGACGGTGTCCGAGGAAGATGAAGAACGCTTCCGGCGGATTTTCAAACGCACATTGATCGCGTGCTTGTTGTTCGCGATTTTGTTTCCGTGGTTGCCGGTGAAGAAAGAAGACCGTACCAAGGTCGAAGAACTGCCGCCGCGACTCGCTAAGCTTTTGCTTGAGCGCGAAGCCACGCCGCCGCCGGTGGTGATTCCGAAACGCCCCGAGCCTGAGGTGGTGAAACCGACGCCGCCACAAGAAGTAGCGAAGCCCGCAGTCGCCAAACCGGAACCGCAAAAACCGGTGGTGACCGAAGCACGCAAACCCGAACCGAATAAAGCCCCCGGTGAAAAAGTCGAAGCCGCGCGTCGCAAAGCGTCTGGCGTCGGTTTGCTAGCGATGAAAGACACGCTGGCCGATCTGCGCGGTGCGCCGGTGGCGGCGCAATTCCAGAAAGACATCAAACCCGGTCCCGGCGTCGGTACCGGCACGGGTCCGGGTGTCGGTGCTGGGAAATCTCAAGGACTTCCAAGCCGCGCGATGATCACGTCTAACGCAAAGGGCGGCAGCGGCGGCATCAATACCGCCTCGCTAAGCCGCGACACCGGTGGTGGCGGTCTTGCTGGCCGCGCCACGACGACAGTCGAAGGTTCCATCGGTGGTGGCGACGGCGGTCCGAACGCCGGCGGCAACGTACGTCGCGGCGCCAGCGGTAAAGCCTCACGTTCGATCGAGGACATCAAACTTATTTTCGACCGCAATAAGGGCTCGATCTACACGCTCTACAATCGCGCGCTGCGCGAAGACCCGACGCTGCAAGGGAAGATGGTGATCAAACTCAGCATCGCGCCAACGGGACAAGTGCTCGACGTGCAACTCGTCAGCAGCGAACTGCGCTCGCCGGAACTCGAACGCAAGTTGTTGGCGCGTATCAAGTTGTTCGATTTCGGCGCGAAGGACGTGGATACGATGGTAGTAACGTATCCGATCGACTTTTTGCCGTCGTGAGGTTGCCGCGACTCGATGACAAATTTTAATGTATTTAATGAAGCGGATGTGCGTGAAGAAATACTAGCGCCTATTTTGAAAAAGCTAGGCTATGAGCCTGGGACTAGAAACAACTTAATTCGAGAACAGTCTCTTCGTTACCCAAAGAGTTTTTTAGGACGAAAAAATCCCCACAAAGATCCAGAATTGCGGGGTATTGCTGATTATGTTCTGGAGGTAGATGGTTTAATAAGATGGGTGCTAGAAGCTAAAGCTCCTTCTGTAGTTTTGAGCATAGATGTCATAGAACAAGCATGGAGTTATGCCAACCATGCAGAAGTGCGCGCTGTATATTTCGTTATTTGTAATGGCTATACGTTCAGTGTTTTCCAAACTCAACATGGCCCAAACGCAGACCCCATTATTTCTATAGATCACGCTTGTCTCCAAAGCGATTTCCATATTCTTCAGAGCATACTTGGTCCAGACGCTCTCATGCGGGAGTTTCCAAAGAAGGAAGTAGATGTAAATCCTCCCCTCGGACCTGGACTGCGTTCCGTTGCAAGGATTTCACGTGGATGGATTTGACCTGCTCGGCGTTTTCCGGACCACCTGATTCTTGAGAAGATGACTCTTCAGGGATACGAGGAGCCCATGAAGAAAGCCCGATTCAGTGAAGAACAGATGGTAAAGATTCTGCGCGAG
>JAHFQD010000076.1 GCA_023266455.1 Candidatus Muproteobacteria bacterium | reverse complement strand
CTGCGCAAAGTGATCGAGCAACGGCGTTATCTCGACGCTGCGCTGGAAGAAGAATTCTCACGCCGTGGACTCGACGGCGCCTTAGTGCAAGAAATGTCCTATGGCACGCTTCGGTGGTATGGCCAACTCGACGCCATCGCTTCGCAGCTACTCGAAAAGAAGCCGTTTAAAGCCAAAGATTTGGATCTGCGGCTGCTTCTGCTTATCGGTTTGTATCAACTGCGTTTCATGCGCGTCGCGTCGCATGCCGCCGTCGACGAAACCGTCGAGGCGGTAAACGCCCTCGGGAAATCTTGGGCCAAGGGTGTGATCAACGCTTGTTTGCGTTCTTATTTACGCAGCCCCGGTCGCGCCGATGGCATTGTCGCACGCGATCCGGCCGCGCGTTTTAGCCATCCCGCCTGGTTGGTCGAAACACTGCGGAACGACTATCCGGACAAATGGGAACAAATCGTTAGCGCGAACAATGAGCGAGCGCCCATGGTGTTGCGCGTCAACTTGCAGCGTCAATCGAGAGAGACGTATTTAGACCGTCTTAATACGGCCGGCTTGTTCGCGCGCGTGACGGAGCTTGGCGATGGGACCATCATTCTCGACACACCGGTGCCCGTCGCGGCATTACCAGGATTCGCCGATGGTGATGTGTCGGTGCAAGACGGCGCGGCCCAACTCGCGGCCAGCTTTCTCGATGCGCAGCACGGCGAGCATGTGCTCGACGCCTGTGCCGCTCCAGGCGGAAAAACCGCGCACATTTTAGAACGCACGCCGGACGTCAAACTGATCGCCATCGACGCCGATGAAAAGCGCACGGCGATGATCGAGCAAAATCTGCAACGCTTACGGCTTGGCGCCGCCGTGCGCACCGCCGACGCCGCGATTCCCGAAAATTGGTGGGATGGTAACCCGTTCGATCGTATTCTCCTCGACGCTCCTTGTTCCGCATCCGGTGTTATTCGTCGGCATCCGGATATCAAGCTACGCCGTCGCCCCGAAGATCTGTCCGCGCTCACCACCACGCAAGCGCGACTGCTAAACGCGCTGTGGCCGTTACTGCGATCGGGCGGTAAGCTGTTGTACGTTACTTGCTCCGTGTTCGCCGCGGAAAACGAAAAACAGATATCGGCGTTCCTCACGCGCCACGCCGACGCAATCGAACAACCGCTGACCTTAAACATTGGGTTGCCGCGAACACACGGTCTACAAATCCTGCCTGGAACGGAAACGATGGACGGCTTTTTTTATGCCTGTATCGAAAAACGCTAAACGCTGTCTCGCCGCGTTCGCGGCGTTGGCGTTACTGACGTCCATCGCGCGCGCGGATTTCAAAGTCATCGACGTACAGCCGCACTTCACCGACAACGCCATCGTGATCAACGGCGACCTGCAACTCGCGTTGACGCGTAAAGTAGAAGAGGCGCTTTCCAAAGGCATCGAGCTGCCGGTGCTATTCGAAATTCGTTTGTATCGTAAGCGTTCACTGTTGTGGGACGAGCGATTGGCGATGTGGTCGCTGCGGCGCAACCTGATGTACCAAGCGCTCTCCGGCCAGTATCTCGTCAGTGCCGACGAGGCACAGGAGAATTTTCTATCGCTATCGGAAGCGCTGAAGCATCTCGGCAAAATCGGCGAGCTGCGTCTGCCGTTGCCGCCGATGGAAGAAAAACCGACGATGGAACATGAGTATTTCATCATGGTACGCGCGCAGCTCGACATTGAGGCGTTGCCGACGCCGTTGCGGCCGGTGGCTTACACCACGTTGTCGTGGCGCTTGAACAGCGGATGGACCTCATGGAACGTCGCGCGCTAAGCCAAGTCACGCGTCACATCACCGGTTGGCTGCCGCTGACCGTGCTCTCGGCGTTGCTGTTAGCGGCGTTGATGATGATGAACGCCGCCACACAGAATTCGGCATTCTTCGGTCAATGGTATTCGTGGCTGTTGCTGGCGAACGTCGTCGGCGTCGTGTTGTTGTTGGCGCTGATCCTGCTCAGTGTTTTCAATTTGATCGATCAATACCGCGCGCGCGTGCTCGGTACGCGGTTGACGCTGCGGTTAGTCGCGTTGTTCGTAACCCTGTCGGTGCTGCCGATGACGGTGGTGTTCGTGTTCTCCGTGCAAACGCTGAACCGCGGGCTCGATACTTGGTTCGACGTCAAAATCGAACAAGCGCTGGACGACGCGCTGCTGTTGGGACGAACCGCGCTCGATGCCTTGAAACAAGATTTAGTCAAAAGTGCGCACGACATGGCGAACGATCTGGAAATTGTCGCGCCATCGCGGCGCGGCGCGCTCGATCGTTCGTCCGTGGTCGCGCTGAATAATTTGCGCGAGCAATACAATTTCACCGAGCTGACGCTTTACGGGTTCGACGGCAAGATCATCGCCTCGAGTAACGAGGCGCAATTGGATTCCAAATCGCTGGTTCCGGATCGTCCCAACGAAGCGATTCTGGCGCAGGTGCGCCAAGGCGGGCTTTACGCCAATCTCGATCCGGTGGGGCGATCCGGTTTCAAACTGCGCGTGGTGGTGCCGGTGTACGCGCGCGAAGTCGGCGCGCCGATGCGGCTGCTACAGGTGATTCAAACGCCGCCACCGCGTTACGCCAAACTCGGCGAATCGGTGCAATCGGCGTACGCCGAATATGAAAAATTGGTTTATTTGCGCGGTCCGCTGAAGTTCGGTTTCACGCTGACGTTGTCCTTGGTCGCCTTTCTCACCTTGTTGATCGCGGTCTGGGCGGCGTTGTTTTCGGCGCGCAAAGTCGTGGCACCGATCGGCGATCTCGCGCAAGCCACGCGCGAAGTCGCCGCCGGCAACTACCGAACGCAGATTCCCGTCACCAGTAACGACGAAATCGGCTTGCTCGTCGAGTCGTTCAACGACATGACGCGGCGCGTACATCGCGCGCAATCGCAAATCAAACGCAGCCAGCAAGAAGCCGAGGTGCAACGCACCTACCTCGAAACCGTGTTGACGCATTTATCTTCCGGCGTGTTGTCGATCGACGCGCGCGGTTGGCTGCGCACCAATAACGCTGCGGCAGTGCAAATCCTCGGCGTCGACTTGAGCATCGGCGAGAACAAACCGCTGACGACGCTGGAACAGGCTTATCCAAACCTCGCCGCGTTCGTGCTGACGATCAACGAAGGACTGGCGTTAGGTAAAAACGACTGGCAACGACAAGCGACACTTCCAGGGAAAGACGGCGGCGGACGCACGTTGATCGTGCGCGGCACGCGACTGCCAGGGCCGAACGCGCGCCGCGGCGGACACGTCATCGTGTTCGACGACGCCACGGCGCTGATTCAAGCGCAGCGCGACGCCGCTTGGGCGGAAGTCGCGCGACGCATGGCGCATGAAATTAAAAATCCGCTCACGCCGATTCAGCTCTCGGCCGAGCGCGTGCGTCACAAATATCTCGATCAATTGCCGGAACAAGAACGCGCCACGCTCGATCGCGCGACGCGCACGATTATCGAACAGGTGGAAGCGCTCAAAACTTTGGTGAATGCGTTCGCCGATTACAGCCGCGCCGCGCGCACGGAACCCCGACCGGTGGAGCTGAACGATTTGGTGCGTGATGTGGTCGAATTGTATCGAGCCGAACGCGGCGTAACGTCCGCCGACGTTGTGCCGATACGCGGCGCGGCCAGTGAGAACGCCGCGATCGTGACCTTGCGCATGGATCTAGACGCGGACCTTCCGACAATCACCGCCGATCCCGGCCGTTTGCGTCAGGTACTGCACAACTTGTTAATTAACGCGCGCGACGCGCTCACCGAAACGGAGCGGCCGGCGATTCGCCTGCGCACGCGGCGGCACGCCGATGGCGTGGAACTCGCCGTCGAAGACAACGGCCCTGGTTTTCAAGAGACGATGATGCGCCGACTGTTCGAGCCTTATGTAACGACGAAAGAAAAAGGCACGGGCCTGGGACTCGCTATCGTGAAACGCATCGTAGAAGAACATGGCGGCAGCATCGACGCCGGTAACTTAAAAGAAGGCGGCGCCATCGTGACATTGCGGTTACCGTTAACAGCGGCGGCGCCCGTGACAGAAAATGAAGGCACGCCCGCGGCACGAGGAATCAATACATGATCGCGACAGCGAATAACGCCCGACCGGAAACCGCGCGCGGCGCGCAAGGTTACATCTTGGTCGTCGACGACGAACCGGAAATTCGCCGATTGGTGCAAGAAATTTTGGAAGACGAACACTATCGCGTTCGCACTGCCGACAGCGCTATCGACGCGCGTGCCGTGTTCCAAGCGCAGCGACCGGATTTGGTGTTGCTCGATATCTGGATGCCAGGTACGGACGGCATCACGCTGTTGAAGGAGTGGTCGAAGGACGGACTCGTATCGCCGGTGGTGATGATGTCCGGTCACGGTACGGTCGAGACCGCCGTGGAAGCGACGCGCTTGGGCGCATACGACTTCATCGAAAAACCGTTGTCGATGGGTAAGTTGCTCGTCACCGTCGAGCGAGCGCTCGAATCAGAAAAACTGCGGCGCGAAAATCAACGGCTGCGGGCGCAATCCGACAACGGCACTTTTATCATCGGCCGTTCACGGCCGATGCAGAATCTCCGAACACAGATCGAACGCATCGCCGCCTCGGATTCCTGGGTAATGATTACCGGCGAAGCCGGCGTCGGCAAAGCCGCCGCCGCGCGATATCTGCACGCACACAGTCCGCGTCAAAACGCGCCGCGCATCGAAGTGAATTTGGCGGCGATCCCGCCGGCGAATCGCGCGCTGCATTTGTTCGGCAGCGAACAAGGCGGCGTGGTGCTGCCGGGTGTGTTGGAACAAGTGCGCGGCGGCACTTTGGTTTTGTCAGACATCACCGAACTCGACGCGGAACTGCAAGCACAGCTCGATCACGCGTTCGCGGAAAAACGTTTTAACCGCATCGGTGGGCGCGAGACGCTGACGTTCGACGCCTGCGTCATCACTACGGTGTCGCCGATGCTGCAACAAACGGTGACTGACGGCGATCTACGCGAGAGTTTGTACTATCGACTCGCCGTCGTGCCATTGTCGATTCCACCGCTGCGCGATCATCGAGAGGACTTACCGGAGCTCGTGAACGCTTACGTCGACTGGCTCGTGGACAACGAAGGATTAACCTATCGACGTTTCACTACCGCCGCGATCAATCTATTGCGCAACCACGGCTGGCCGGGGAATCTGCGCGAACTGCGCAATGTGGTCCAACGCGTCATGATCTTAGGTCACGACACCGAAGTCGGCGAAGACGAGGTGAAACAAGCGCTCGGTCAGGCCTACACCCCCTTGGGCGTACGCGAAGCGTTGGCGGCGTTATTCGAGCAACCGCTGCGCGAGGCGCGCGAGCAATTCGAGCGCGCTTATCTTGAACATCATTTGGATAAAACCGACGGCAATATGATCGAACTGGCGCGGCTTTCCGGCATGGAACGCACGCATCTGTACCGCAAGCTCAAACAACTCGGCCTCAGCCCGAAAAAAGAATAATGCCCTCGATCGAAAACCTTGAAGCGATGCTGGCGCGCGGCCAAGACAACGCGCTGCTGCGCTACAGCCTCGGCAACGAATATTCAAAAACCGGTCACTTCGACAAAGCGATCGAACACCTTCAAAAAGCCGTGACCCACGAGCCCCAATACTCCGCGGCCTGGAAGCTTTTAGGGAAAGCGCTTACCGAAGCGGGTCGCGATGGCGACGCGGCAACGGCTTATAGCCACGGCATACAGGCCGCTGAAAAAAAAGGAGATATTCAGGCCGCGAGAGAAATGACCGTATTTCTGAAACGATTGGCGCCGAAAAATGGGTAGGGAGATCGATTAGTTAGGATGAGTTCGTTTCTGCAATATTCTTGCAACGTTGCCCCGCTATAAATAAGTCCTTCGTATTTCGTCCAAGCATCCTTAATCAATCCGTAATTTTTATTGAGTCCAAAAAATTTCGGTGCGACGGTCTCACTTTATTCGTTGCTTGGTCATCACCGATAAATCTAGTAACCGCTAATCGACGTAGAGAAAATTTTATGGACATTCAGAGCATTACCGTTACCCAGTGGAGCCAATCCGCCGCGAACCAGGGCTCTCCTAACTGTCTCGAAAACATCAGTCGGAAAAATTTGCAGATGAACGGCAATGCGAATCCGACGATGAAACAAATTTACGACAACTTCCCCAATGTCGTGCAGCAAAACAACGACTATGTCGATCAGCAGCGATTAGCTTCCGGCGGTAATGTCGATACGAATTGGAAACCGGGGATGGACCCATCCAAGCGCGTTACTGGCGGCAAGTATCCGGACGGCGGTCAGTACATTAATCCAAACGTAAACGATCCGGATCCGGGTAAACGCTATATTGTCCGTGACGGCGACGGTCCCAACGGCAAACCGTATGTGATTTACGTAGGGGACGCCGGTAGTGGCGGAGGCGGCAACGCGGTCGATCCCAAAACCGGCGATCCAACCTTCCCGGGACTTAAGGCGAAGGTAATAGACGATACCAACCCCAACATCCCAAAATACAACACATCCACTGCTGGGTCAGCGTACGACAAATTCAAAACCGATTTTAATGGTAAAAATCCGAAAGCCGGCGAAGAACTCGTCGCTTTTTGTACCAAAGTACCCGGCTGGGGAAACATGACCGCCGAACAACAGGCAGCGATCATCGCCAAATACGGCGCTGTTGGCCTAGACGACAAAGGTCAACAAAAAACGGCCGCGATCGCTGACTTCAACGAATTCCTAACGAACATCAAACCGGGCGACTACATCGATTCGAGTACACACCAACCGGATGCAAAGGCGTTTCAACTTGTCATCGATAACTATCCGGGCATGGATAACCAACAAAATAAGAACTATACGACCTTCGTCAAATCCGATTACTTCAAAAACGCAGGTTCCGGTTACAAAGAAGGATTGTTAAAAGCGGCCGCCAAAGATCCGGCAAATGCGGTGGTGATTTCGAATATCAAAGACGGAAAAATTCCGCCGGGCGCCAAGCTCTATCCGGGTCAATACATCATCACCCCGAAAGGTGGCGCGTATATACAGATGACCGCGGAAGGAAACCTCGAGGTATACAAGAAGGGAGCCGACGGCAAATACGCTCTCGTTTGGGAAAGCGGTACGAAAAAAGGTGCCAACGGCCAAGGCGCTTACGCGATATTCGAAGCGCATTCCGGCAACTTCGTCGTGTTCTCGGATCAAAACGATGACCAGGGTCATCCGAAGATACTTTTCGAAACGAAGACGACCGATAAAACCGCCGTCGTCATGCTTTCTGAAGACGGTAAGTTGACGGTGCAAAAAGACGCTACGGAATTGTGGAACGTCGATAAGGGCGGTATTAAGCACTAACGTTTTTGCGTCACGCCAATCACCTCCGCGCCGTCGGTGCGGAGGTGATTTTTATTTATCCGCTAATAAAAACTTTTCTCTCCTACCGGCCGCGTCTTGAATCGCTTATGCACCCAAAAATATTGCGCCGGCCAACGGCGCGCGGCTTTTTCGATTTCGGCGTTCATGCGCGTGGTGTCGGCGAGTTCATCACCGGTGGGGTAATGATCGAGCGGTGGAAAAAATGTCACGTCGTAACCGCGACCGTAAGGACGTTGAACGGAGATACAAGGGATCACGACAGCGTCGGTCATCTTCGCTAAACGACCGAGCGCACTGAAGGTGGCGGCGGGAATGCCGAAAAACGGTGCAAATACGGAATGGCGGCGACCGGCGTCTTGATCCGGCAAGTAGTACAGCGGCTTGCCGGACTTCACCGCACGCACCAACGTCGTAAACGGTTTGTTGTGCTCCACCAACTGCGCGCCCATGCGCGTGCGGCCGCGATCCATGATCGCGCTCATTAATTTGTT
>JAHFQD010000394.1 GCA_023266455.1 Candidatus Muproteobacteria bacterium | reverse complement strand
GGGACAAACGCGCGCTATCGCCGAAGCGACGATGAACGAAAAACAACGCAAAGAATTCGAGGTGGAGAAGGAATGCAACTTCGCCATTAGCCCCGACGGCATCGGCCGTTTCCGTGTGAACGTGTACGTGCAACAAGGTTGCGTGTCGATGGTGTTGCGTACGATTACGTCCAAAATTCCCAGATTCGACGATTTAAAACTGCCGCCGGTCTTGAAAGACGTGGCGCTCACCAAACGCGGCTTAGTGATTCTCGTCGGCGGTACCGGCTCCGGAAAATCCACCTCGCTCGCGGCGATGATCGATCATCGCAACGAGAACAGTTACGGACACATCATCACCATCGAAGATCCGATCGAGTATGTACATAAAAATAAAAATTGTTTAATCAGCCATCGCGAAGTCGGCACCGATACGCAAAACTGGTTCGCCGCGTTGAAAAACACTTTGCGCCAAGCGCCGGACGTGATTCTGATCGGCGAAATCCGCGATCGCGACACTATGGAATACGCCATCGCCTTTGCCGAAACCGGGCACCTTTGTATGGCGACGCTGCACGCTAACAGCGCTAACCAGGCGCTGGACCGCATCGTCAATTTCTTTCCGGAAGAGCGACGCCCACAATTGCTGATGGACTTGTCGCTCAATCTCAAAGCGGTCGTGTCGCAACGGCTGATTCCGAAAAGCGACGGCAGCGGCCGCTGCGCGGCTATCGAAATCCTGCTCAACACACCGATGGTGGCCGATTTGATCTTTAAGGGCGAAGTTCACGGGCTCAAGGAAAGCATGGCGAAATCGAAAGAGGCGGGCATGCAGACCTTCGATCAAGCGCTGTTCTATCTATATGAAGCCGGCGAGATCGGTTACGAAGACGCGCTGCGCAACGCCGACTCGATGAGCGAAGTAAAACTCAACATCACCCTCAACAGCGCGCGTCGCCGCAAAGAAGCGGTCGACAAGCCCAAAGTGGAATTGAGCGTGCTTCACAACAACAAAGACGACAAAGCGGCCGATGCCGCCGCCGACGCGAGCTCCGGTACGGCCTAGCCACTAATTCGGCGGCATTGCAACCGTGTACCCGGCGCGCTCGATGCGCCACAATGCGCGGACTTATGGACCGCCACACCGTCCCCGCGCGTGCGCTGAAAGTACTACACGATGTCTTCGGCTATTCGGCTTTTCGCGACGGTCAGGGCGATATCGTTGAGCATGTCACCACTGGCAACGACTGCTTAGTATTGATGCCGACCGGCGGCGGCAAATCCCTCTGCTATCAAATACCCGCATTGCTACGCGACGGCGTCGGCGTCGTGGTGTCGCCGCTGATCGCGTTGATGCAAGACCAAGTCGCGGCGCTGCGCGAAGTGGGCGTAAACGCGGCATTCCTCAATTCGACGTTGGATTGGCAGGAAGCGGGGCGCATTGAGCGCTCGCTCGTGAACGGCGAGATCGATTTGCTCTACATCGCGCCGGAGCGGCTGATGACCGAGCGTTGTTTGAATTTTCTAGAACGCGCGCACATCGGATTATTCGCGATCGACGAAGCCCATTGCGTATCGCAATGGGGGCACGACTTCCGTCCCGAGTACATGCAACTGTCGATTCTGCACGAACGCTGGCCCGATGTGCCGCGCATCGCACTGACCGCCACCGCCGACAAGGCCACGCGCGCGGAAATTATTCAACGCTTAGCGTTGGACGGCGCGCGCGTCTTCGTTTCCAGTTTCGATCGGCCGAACATCCGTTACCGCATCGTCGAGAAAGCCAGCGGCCGCGCGCAACTGCTCGATTTTATTCGCACCGAACACAGCGGCGACGCCGGTATCGTTTATTGTCTATCGCGCGCCAAGGTCGAAGAGACCGCAGCCTTTCTCGCGTCCGAAGGCATTACCGCGTTGCCGTATCACGCCGGTATGGATGCGCATCTACGACAAAAAAATCAAACGCGGTTTCAACGCGAAGACGGCGTTGTCATGGTCGCGACCATCGCCTTCGGCATGGGCATCGACAAACCGGACGTGCGCTTCGTGGCACATCTCGACATGCCGAAGAGCATCGAGGGTTACTACCAAGAGACCGGCCGCGCGGGACGCGACGGCTTGCCGGCCGATGCGTGGCTGGCCTACGGATTACAAGACTTGGTGCAACAGCGCCGCTTGATCGATACCTCGGACGCGAATGAAACCTACAAACGCGTGTGCGCGTCCAAGCTCGACGCCATGCTCGGCTTGTGCGAAACCACCGAATGTCGTCGTACGCGACTATTAACGTACTTCGGCGAACCCTCGCGCGCCTGCGGCAATTGCGACAACTGTCTCGATCCGCCCAATGTCTGGGACGGCACCATCGCCGCGCAGAAGTTGCTGTCGTGTGTCGCGCGGTTGTGGCGCGAGCGTAATCAGCGTTTCGGCGCGGGGCACATCATCTCGCTGTTGCGCGGGCAGCTGACTGAAAAAGTAAAACAGTGGAATCACAGCTCGCTGTCGGTGTTCGGCCTCG
>JAHFQD010000075.1 GCA_023266455.1 Candidatus Muproteobacteria bacterium | reverse complement strand
AGCGTTAGTTCATCGTCTGTTTGATTAAGCAAACGAGTGATTTCATGTACCGCTTTACGTGGGATAATGACTTGTTTCTCGCCATCGGCACCAGAACAAGCCAATTCTCCTACCGCCATTCGGTGGCCATCGGTGGCGACAATTCGCAACTTACCGTTGCTGATTTCCAGAAGCGCGCCGTTCAAATAATAACGAACATCTTGTTGCGCCATACAAAACTGGGTTTTTTCCAATAGTGCGCGAAATTCACCCTGTTTTAGCGTCAGCGATTTTTCCCATAAAGGAGACTGCATAATAGGAAAATCGGAGACTGGCATGGTAATGAGACTAAACCGGCTTCTCCCAGCTTTTACCGTCGCTCTCTCGCCTTCATGAATGATTTCCATCTGACTTCCTTCGGGAAGCGCTCGGCAAATCTCAAGAAGTTTACGTGCTGGAAGGGTGACGTTGGCTTCAGCATCCGCTGTACCAGAGGCATAAGTACTTACCTCGATTTCCAGATCGGTGCCCGTAATGACAGTTTTGTTTTCTTTATGCCGAAGCAATATGTAGGACAAGATCGGTAACGTTTGTCGACGTTCTGCGACGCCCGCGACGTAGTTAAGCGGTTTCAAAAAATCTTCACGTTGGAAACTAATACGCATTAAATATCCCTTTTTAAGTATTCTTTGTTATAGCTTTAACTACGTACCACCGAAGCTGTGGAAAACTCAGTTTGCTCCACTATTTACCGTAAAGTTTTGCTAGGCAAACGCTGTTGAAAATAAATGTTTAGGGCTGTGAATACATTGTGAATACTGTGGATAAAGTTTCATTAACAGCTCCATACATGTCTTTCCCCTAGGTTATCCACAGACTTATGTCGTCAGGATACGCATAAGGTTGTCGTAGTCTTCTTTTACACGCGCATCTGTCGAATTAAGTTCGGTAATTTTGCGGCAGGCATGTAAAACCGTGGTGTGATCGCGCCCACCAAAAGCATCCCCTATTTCTGGCAGGCTGTGATCGGTCAATTCCTTAGCAAGCGCCATGGCGACTTGCCGCGGTCTAGCGACTTGCCGCGCTCGGTTCTTAGCATGCAGGTCGGAAACACGAATCTTGTAATACTCGGCCACCGTTTTCTGAATGTTATTGATGGTGACCAGTCTTTCTTGAAAGGTCAGCAAGTCTCTCAAGCTGTCGCTGGCCAAATCCATGTCGATGGGCCGAGCGGTAAAAGATGCACTAGCGATAACACGCCGTAACGCGCCTTCCAGTTCGCGTACGTTAGCTCGCACCCGTTTAGCGACGAAGAAGGCGACGTCTTCGGGTAATTCGATATTGAACTGTTTTGCTTTGCTGATCAGAATCGCTACCCGCGTTTCGAGTTCCGGCGGTTCGATCGAAACTACTAAGCCGGATCCAAAGCGCGATATTAATCGCTCTTCAATCCCTTCCAGTTCTTTCGGGAAACGATCCGCAGTGATGATCACCTGGCGCTGCCCTTCTAGTAATGCATTGAAAGTATGAAAGAATTCCTCTTGCGAGCGTTCTTTGCCGACGAAAAATTGAATATCATCGATCAACAAAGCATCGAGCGTTCTATATAACCTTTTGAAATCATTGATAGTGTTGTGTTGGAGCGCCCGCACCATGTCTGCGACGAAACGTTCGGAGTGAACGTAAGCGACATGGGCGTCCGGCCGACGTTGCTGCATCAGGTTGCCGGCGGCCTGCATAAGATGCGTTTTGCCGAGGCCCGTGCTGCCATAAATGAAAAGCGGATTGTAAGAACCGCCCGGATTCTCGCCGACTTGATGCGCCGCCGCACGCGCCAACTGATTCGATTTGCCTTCGATATGTCTTTCAAAAACAAATTCCGGATTCAGACGTCCTAGCGAAGGCGTCACCCGTTTGGGGATAGGTGCCGCTGAGGCGGTCGGCGCCGTGGGCATGGCCGACGGACGCTCCTGTGGTTGCGAGCCGATCTCCACCATGACCGATAGCGCCCCGCCAGCGTATTGGGTGACTAGTTCGCCGATGCGCGCGAGGAAGCGCTGCCGCACCCAATCGACGACGAAGCGGTTGGGGGCGAGCAGACGAAGCGCATTCGGATCTTGGATCGCTTGAAGCGGGCGAATCCACACGTTGAACTGTTGCGCAGGAAGTTCGTCTTCAAGCTGATCGAGGCAGCGTTTCCACAGGCCGCTCGTCATGATTACGCCCTCAAGCAAAAAACGGGGAACGCAGTCTAACGACAAAGGCGGATGTTATCCACAAACAAAGTCAGCTCGCAGACGCTTTAACCAGAGCTATTTCGGTTGACAAGCTCTTAGCCCAGCAGTAAGGTTCCGGCCCTTTCGAACGGCCGTTATTTTAGAGAGATTTATAATGAAACGTACATACCAGCCCAGCAAGCTGAAGCGCAAACGCACACATGGTTTTCGTAATCGCATGAAGACCAAGAGCGGGCGCGCGTTGTTGAGCCGCCGTCGCGGCAAAAGCCGTTCGCGACTGGGCGTTTAGTTGCCGGCGGAGTTTCGTCTACCGCGTTCGCGGCGGCTGATCAGACGCGCGGATTTCAGCGCGACGATGAAGTCGGACCTACGTTCGCGTGATGACTGCTTCAGTGTGTACGCCGTCGTCGATGGATTACCCCAACCTCGACTCGGCGTGACGGTTGGGCGGCGAGTGTCGCTCAAAGCAGTGATGCGAAATCGAGTCAAACGACAAATCCGGGAGTCGTTTCGGCAACATCAGATTTCCTTGGCTGGGGTGCGGATCGTCGTCAATGCGCATCCCCAAGCAAACACCAAGAACAATGTGCAACTCCGGATGTCGCTCGATAAACACTGGCAGCGTGTCACGCATTTATGCAGAAAGTCCCGAATAGAACCGCCAGAGCGCTAGTGTCGCTGTTAAAAGCGTATCGCTACGCATTGAGCCCTCTTCTCGGAAATGTTTGTCGTTTTTATCCATCCTGCTCTGAATATGCGATCGAGGCGCTTTCGAATCACGGTGCCTTGCGCGGCGGATGGTTGGCGTTGCGGCGCGTTTGTCGTTGTCACCCCTGGCATGCGGGCGGATTCGATCCCGTGCCCTTCATTTCTGCGAGACCCGATTTAGCACGCCATGGATAATCAACGCCTTTTTCTTTTTGTCGCCCTCGCTCTCATTCTCGGCCTGATTTGGCAGGCATGGGATAAACAATACGCGCCAGCGCCGATTACCGTGATGGCAGGAGCCACGGCCGGGAAAACCGCCGACGTGCCGACCGCTCCAGGAACGCCCCCGACGAGCAAGGCAGGATCTGCGGCTGGCAAGCTGGTACACGGTGATCGCATCGAAGTAGTCACCGATTTATTTCAAGCGGATGTCGATTTGGACGGCGGCGACTTGCGTCAGCTGCGTCTGCGTCGATACCCCGTCGCCGCGAATACGCCGGACGTAGCTTTTCCGTTGATGCGAGAAGAAGGCGAAGTATTCATCGCCCAATCCGGTTTGCTCGGCCACGCCGGCGATCTGCCAAATCACAAAACCCATTTCGCGGCGGCGCAAAAGCGCTACGAACTCGGCAGTCAGGATGAGTTGCGTATACCGCTAACGTACAAATCGCCCGACGGCGTGTCATATACGAAAACCTACATATTCCGGCGCGGCAGTTACACCATCGACGTTGAGTTCAACGTCGCCAACGGCTCGAAGAAAGAATGGAGCGGATATTTTTACGGCCAGTTCCAGCATTCACGGGTTGAGAAGCCCGGTATGTTCGCTGTATCTACCTACACGGGCGCCGCCATTTACACGCCCACTGAGAAATACGAAAAGATATCGTTTGAAGACATGGCTAAAAAGCCGCTCAAACGTGATACGACCGATGGTTGGGTAGCGATGCTGCAACATTATTTTGTAGGCGCTTGGTTGCCCACGAAAGAAGAACGCATCGAGTTCTATAGCGACGCTATCGAAGGCGACCGTTATGCCGTTGGATACAAACAACTTGCGCCGACCGCGATCGCCGCGGGTCAAACGGGTGCGTTACGCTCGACCCTCTACGCCGGCCCCAAGGAGCAACATCGTTTAGAACAACTCGCTTGCGTGGCGACGGATTTGTCTAAAACAGATTGCACCGACGCCGATCGCGTTCACGCGCCAGGCATGCAGTTGACGGTCGACTACGGTGCGCTGACCTTCTTAGCGGCACCGCTGTTCCGGCTGCTCGGATGGATTTATCGCGTACTCGGCAATTGGGGTTGGTCCATTATCGTTTTAACGATCTTGGTGAAACTCGCGTTCTATCCCCTGTCGGCCATGAGCTACAAGTCGATGGCGCAAATGCGCAAGGTGCAGCCCAAGCTCGAATCAATTCGCCAACAACATGCGAACGATCGTCAGGCCCTGAACCAAGCCATGATGGAGCTGTACAAGACGGAAAAGATCAACCCCATGGGCGGATGTTTGCCGATTCTTATCCAGATCCCCGTATTCATCGCGTTGTATTGGGTGTTGCTGGAAAGTATCGAAATGCGCCAGACGCCGTGGATTTTGTGGATCAAAGATTTGTCGTCGCAAGATCCTTATTATGTTTTGCCGCTGATCATGGGCGCGACCATGTATCTGCAGCAATTTCTCAGTCCGCAACCGCCGGACCCGGTACAACGCAAAGTGTTCATGATCATGCCGGTCGTGTTCACGGGAATGTTCGTGTTTTTCCCAGCCGGTCTTGTGCTTTATTGGACCGTGAACAATCTGCTGTCGATCACGCAGCAGTGGTACGTCAACAACTCGATTACCACACGCAAGGCGAAAACCGCGTAGCGTTTTGTTATCGAATGCCCTGGCATTTGAACGGCGAATCAATAAACTGACGGCGTGAATGCCGCCGATACCATTGCCGCGATCGCTACCCCACCGGGACGAGGCGGAATCGGCATCGTTCGAATCTCCGGACCGAATACCCGCGCCATCGCAACCGGCATCGTCATGGATTAGCGCTGTTCTTTCCTACCCCGCATTCCTATACCGGCGAAGACCTGCTCGAACTACAGGGGCATGGCGGACCCTTTGTGCTTGACGCTGTTTTGACGCGCGCCATCGAACTCGGCGCCCGCGTCGCGCGCCCGGGCGAATTCACCGAACGCGCGTTTCATAATGTCAAACTCGATTTAGCGCAAGCCGAAGCGGTGGCCGATCTCATCGACGCCGGTTCGGAGCAGGCCGCGCGCGCCGCGCTACGGTCGCTCGAAGGCGAATTTTCCAAACAGGTACGAGTACGTGTCGACGAATTAATTCAACTGCGCATGTACATCGAGGCCGCCATCGATTTCCCCGAAGAAGAAATCGATTTTCTGGCTGACGAACATCTTCTGCACGATCTCGAAATGATTAAGCACGGACTCGAGGCGCTGCAGAAAAACGCGCACCAAGGGCGCTTGCTGCACGAAGGCATGACGGTGGTGCTGGCCGGCCCGCCCAACGCCGGTAAGTCGTCGTTGCTAAACGCATTGGCTCAACAAGAAACCGCGATTGTCAGTTCCATCCCCGGTACCACGCGCGACATATTGAAAGAACGCATCCACATCGACGGCATGCCCCTGCACATCGTCGACACCGCAGGATTGCGTGACGCTAACGACGAAATTGAATCCGAGGGCATTCGACGCGCAGTGAGACAAATTCAGCACGCCGATCGCGTACTGTTCGTGATCGACGATTCAGCCAACGACACCGCTGTCATCGAAGAAGCGCAGCGCCATTTACCTGCCGACGTGACGCGTACCCTCGTGCGTAATAAAGCCGACCTCTCCGGCCGACAAATCGGCGAACACCAAACGGCGCACGGCGTCGAAATTGCACTCTCTGCGAAAAACGGCGCCGGGTTAAGCGTTTTGCGCGAGCATCTAAAGCAATGCATGGGTTATCAAAGCGCCGGCGAAGGTACGTTCAGTGCGCGGCGTCGGCACCTCGACGCTATCCGCCGCGCCAGCGAACATGTCGCACAGGGGCGCGCCGCCCTGACCCAAACCCGCGCCGGCGAGTTGCTCGCCGAAGAGTTACGCTTGGCGCAACAGGCACTGAATGAAATCACCGGCGAGTTCACGCCGGACGATTTGCTTGGCAGAATCTTCACCAGCTTCTGCATCGGTAAATGATATTCCCGCAACCAAGGAGGCAATATGAAACTGGTAACCGCCATCATCAAACCGTTCAAGCTGGACGATGTGCGGGAGGCGCTGGGTGAAGTCGGCGTGCAGGGTATTACCGTCACCGAGGTGAAAGGATTCGGTCGGCAAAAGGGACATACGGAGTTGTATCGCGGTGCCGAGTACGTCGTCGATTTTCTGCCGAAGATAAAACTCGAATTGGCCGTGGACGACAAGATGGTGGATCGCGTGATCGAAGCCATCGTCGGCGCGGCGCGCACCGAAAAAATCGGCGACGGCAAAATTTTTGTCTACAACCTCGACCAAGTCGTGCGCATCCGTACCGGCGAAACCGGCAAAGAAGCGCTTTAAGCAAGGAGCCATTCATGAACCTCAAAATCTGGACGAGATTGTTTGTGGGCGTTGCCATCGCCGCGGTTTTGGCGACGGCATCGGCCCTGGTGATGGCCGACACGCAAAAGCCCGCTAGCGCGCCGGTTGCCGCCACCGCGAGCACCGCCGTACCAGCGACGCCGGCCCCGACGCCGAACAAGGGCGACACGGCGTGGATGCTGCTCTGCACGGCGCTAGTGTTGATGATGAGCGTGCCGGCGCTCGCCTTGTTCTACGGTGGCATGGTGCGTTCGAAAAACGCGTTGTCAATGATGATGCAAGTGTTCGTAATTTTTTCGCTCGCGGTCGTGTTGTGGTGCGTCTACGGCTACAGCCTCGCGTTTACCGAAGGCAACGCCTTCATCGGCGGATTCGATCGATTATTTTTGAAAGGCACTTTCGACGCCGTGAAAGGCGAATTCGCCACCGCCGCGACGTTCAGCAAAGCGACGCCGATGTACGAGCTGGTGTTCGTCGCGTTTCAAGGAACCTTCGCTGCCATCACCTGCGCTCTCGTCCTCGGCGCCTTCGCCGAGCGCATAAAATTTTCTGCTGTGCTTATTTTCATGGTCATATGGTTCACCTTCGCGTATGTGCCGATCGCGCACATGGTTTGGTTCTGGCCCGGACCGGACGCTTACACGGCGGCGAATGTGGTCGATGCGCAAAACGCCAAAGCAGGGTTGTTATGGCAATGGGGCGCGCTCGATTTCGCTGGCGGCACCGTGGTGCATATCAATGCCGGCGTGGCGGGTTTGGTCGGCGCTTATTTCATCGGTAAGCGCTTGGGCTTCGGCCGCGAAGCGTTCTCACCGCACAACCTGCCGCTGACCATGATCGGTGCGTCGCTGCTCTGGTTCGGTTGGTTCGGTTTCAATGCCGGCTCCGCGCTGGAAGCGAATAACACGGCGGTGTTGGCGTTCATGAATACTTTTCTCGCTACCGCTTGCGCGGTGTTGTCGTGGACCTTCGGCGAATGGATATTTAAAAAGAAACCGTCGATGCTAGGCGCCGCCTCCGGCGCGGTCGCCGGCTTGGTGGCGATTACGCCCGCCGCCGGTAACGTCGGTATTCCGGGTGCATTCGTCATCGGCTTTGCGGCGGGATTGGTATGTCTCTGGAGCGTCAGTCAATTGAAGCGTTGGCTGCGCGCCGACGATTCGCTCGACGTATTCGGTGTGCACGCGGTCGGCGGCATTCTCGGCGCATTACTAACTGGCGTTTTCAATGCGCCAAGCCTCGGCGGCCCAGGATTTTTTAACAACTGGTTCGAGATGAAACAAGGTTTTGAAAGCATCGGCGCGCAACTGTGGATTCAAGCCAAGGTCGTTGGCGTCACGGTCGTGTGGAGCGCGGTGGTCGCGGCGGCGGCGTATAAGATCGCCGATCTGTTGGTCGGCCTGCGTGTGAGC
>JAHFQD010000393.1 GCA_023266455.1 Candidatus Muproteobacteria bacterium | reverse complement strand
TTAAGCACCCCACCCTCCCATTTATCGTTCTTAACTCATCGTGTGGAAAGGTTTTTTTGCGCTACGCACGCTTCAAAACTGCGTTTTAACAAGTATAGACGTAGCAGGCTTTATGCCATTTTCAGTAGCGAAACCGACATCGCCCCGGAAACAGGGTGGGAAAAGCAGAAAACTGCAGAATTCGGCGTTACGTCCAGGTCTTCCAGGGCGCCTTCCCGGACTGCCAGAGTTTTTCCAAGTAATTCTTATCCCGCAGCGTATCCATGGGATGCCAGAACCCACTGTGAAAATGCGCGGATATTTTCTTCTCGGTCGCGAGCCGTTCCATCGGTTCGCGTTCCCAGACCGTGGCGTCGTCGGCGACGTAATCCACGACTTTCGGCGACAACACGAAAAATCCGCCGTTGATCCAACCGCTATCGCCCTGCGGTTTCTCGACGAAACCGACAACGCGATCGCCATCGAGTTGCAACGAGCCGAAACGTCCCGGCGGCTGCACCGCGGTCACCGTCGCCAAACCGCCATGTTCGCGATGAAACGCGACCGAGCGGCGGATGTCCACGTCGCCCACGCCATCGCCATAAGTGAAGCAAAATAAATCGTCATCGAGATACTCGCGCACGCGCTTCAAGCGCCCGCCGGTCATGGTCTCGTCGCCCGTATCGACGAGCGTGACACGCCACGGCTCGACGTTATTTTGATGCACCTGCATGCGATTCTGTTTGATGTCGAAAGTGACATCCGACATGTGCAGAAAATAATTGGCGAAATATTCTTTAATGACGTATCCCATGTAGCCGCAGCAGATAACAAAATCGTTGATCCCCTGCGCCGAATAAATTTTTAAAATGTGCCACAAGATCGGCTTGCCACCGATCTCGACCATGGGTTTAGGCTTGAGATGCGTCTCTTCGCTGATGCGCGTGCCGAGGCCACCGGCCAATATCACAGCTTTCATGCATTTTTCCTTTTTAGCGTTGGCGCCAAATAAGATTTGAGTTCCGTCACCAATCGTTCGCCATAAGCGTCCCAACTCAATCCTGCAACTTTATGGCGCGCGGCCGAGGCCATTTGCTCGCGCAGCAACGGTTGTTCATACAATCGGCGCAGGCGCAGCTTGAGCGCTGCTACGTCCCGTATCGGCACGACGTAACCGTCCACGCCGTCGCTGATGATGTCGGCCGCGCCGACGTTGTGCGTCACGATCGCTGGCAACCCGCAGGCCATGGCCTGCGGCACCACCATACCGAAACCGTCCGCGATCGATGGCAGCACGAACACCGAACCCTGGGCGTAGAGTCGCGACAGCTCGTGCTGCGGAAAACTTCCCAAGAATCGCACGCTCGACGTGCGGAAACGACCAATCAGTTTTTCGTACGCCGGCGACGGCGCGCTGCCGATCAACAACAACTCGGTGTTCGGCAACTGCAGTTCCGTAAACGCTTGTAATAAATAATGCACGCCTTTACGCGCGCTGAGATTGCCGCAATACACCACGCGGAATACCGCATCGGGGCGCGGTAGCGGTTTAAACGACGACAAATCCACGCCGCAGGGATTGACGAAGATCTTCGCCGAGGAAATTCCCTGCAACGTCAAACTGTGCTTAGCCGCTTGGCTGAGGACGAATACGTGATCGGCGAGATGAAATTCCGCGTCTTCTTTCTCGATAATCCAATCGTGCGCCAGCTCGGCGGCGGCGTTTACACCGTGCAGACGTTGTTCTTCCTGCAGCAACTCGCGCTCGACGCGTTGATGGAAACTGCCATGATCGACGATGGCGAGCTGGTTAAACTCCCGCGCCTCCTGCAACGCCTCTAAGCAAAAAGACGATAAGCCGATGAAAACATCGGCGTCCGGCGGTACGTGTCGCGCCAAACGACGGGAGAACATATTATGCAACTGCTTGTACACGCCAGCGCGCACCTGCGGCCCCGTCCAAGCCGGTAGATGGCGTGCGAGGCGGCCGAGCACGCCGTTCATCACCAGCGCGATCGCTTTGTCGTCGGGAATGTTCCAGCGCCGAGTGATCGATTTCGGATAATCGCTAACGAGATAATGCAACGCGCCGAACCGAGACAATTGCCGGGCTTGATCGTAAATATGAAACCGCCCACTGCAAGAGGTCGTTACTTTCATGCGGTCGCAGGACGAGCGCGTTCGGCGCGCAGAATATCGGCAATCGATTCCCACTCGCCGACGTGAAACGCCGTTTGCTCGATCAGCCACGCCCATAGAAAAGGCAAGAAATCGCGTGCCCCACGTTCGGAATAGCGACAGATACGCGCCACCATCCAACACATCGGCAACACCAACCCGACATAGATCAGGGTGCGCGCAACGCGCAGTGCGGCCCAGCCCATGATCGCGGGCATGCGCCACTTCTGCACAGAACGTCGAATCTGCGGACTGCCTTTACCGCGTCCTTTACGGATGTACCAATATTCACCAAACGCGCCCGGCGCGATGTGATCGACAACGATAGAGAAATCGATTTTCTTACGCCCGCCG
>JAHFQD010000392.1 GCA_023266455.1 Candidatus Muproteobacteria bacterium | reverse complement strand
GAGTCCGCTGGTGGCATGGCCGGAACGCGAGCGCGTATCGGCGTTTTTGCTTTCTTTTTGTCCTTTGCGCGAACGCTTAGACGAGGACGAACTTTTAGAGTCGGCGGTCTGGTTTTCTTCGTCGGCCATGGCGGTCATCGGATTTAATGCCCTCGCACTGGCTCTCCGCGGCGTCGGCGGGAGCGATTTGGAGTCGATTGGTTGACGCCGATGATTATAAGTTTTTTTGGCTTTCGCGCCACGTTTGAATCGCGCGGACGATCGCCTCGTCGGACGCGGTATCGCCGACTTGAATCGCGCCGCGCCAGCCCAGTGTACGGCCGTACTCGCGCAGCCGTTCGCTGATCACCACCAACGGCGTCTGTCGCAGCGCTGCGCGCGCGTCGTCGTCGAGCATGTCGTAAAGATTGCGCAGGGCTTCGGTACTAGTGGCGACCGCCATGTCGAGCTGAGCGCGTCGCAGCATGGTCGCGATTGACGTGGGGTCGCTCGCCGGGCGCGCGCGCCGGTAACACTCGGCGTGTTCCACGGTCGCGCCGCGCGCGACCAGCGTATCGGCGATCAATTCGCGCCCGCCGTCGCCACGAAAGATAACGATGCGTCGTCCGCCGACTTTTTGCAGCGCCGGCAACGCCAATAATCCTTCGCTATCGGTGCGCTCGCTCGGATGCAGAATATTTTGCGCGCCAAAGCGCGTCAGCATCATCGCGCTGGCGCTGCCGACGCAAACCGCGACCAGTTTCGGCGGCAGCGCGCCGCGTCGCGCTTGAATCAGTTTCATCGCGCGTTCGACGGCGTTGGTGCTGACGAACACGGCGTAATCGAATCGGTCCAGCCGGTTGATGATGTCTTCCAGCGCCTGTGGATTTAGCGGCGGCGCGATTTCGATGGTGGGAAAACGCACGGGAACGGCGCCGGCTTGTTCTAATAAGGCACACAGATTTTCCGCTTGATGCGCCGGGCGCGTCACCAGCACTCGCAGTCCCGCGAGTGCTTTGCCGGTTTTGTCAGACGCGGCCATACACTTTGTCGAGGATCGCGCGTGCGCCACGTGCCAACAATTGTTCGGCGAGTGCATGGCCCAGCGCTTCGGCCTGCGCCGGTGCGCCGGCTACGTCACCGCGAATAATGCGGGTTCCGTCCGGATCGCCGACCAGGCCGCGCAGGTGCAAGCGCGCGCCATCGAGTGTCGCGTAGCCGGCGATGGGTACTTGGCAACCGCCTTCGAGCGCGGCGTTGAACGCGCGTTCGGCGCGAATGCACTGACGCGTCGGTTCGTGCTCAAGCGGAGCGAGGAGAGCGAGCGTCTCGGCGTCGTCGGCGCGGCATTCGATGCATACGACACCTTGGCCCACGGCCGGCAGACTCACGGCGGAATCGAGCGGTGTGCGAATGCGTTGTTCGAAACCGAGCCGTTTCATGCCAGCGACGGCGAGGATGATCGCGTCGTATTCGTTCGCGTCCAGTTTGGCTAAACGCGTATTGACGTTACCGCGCAAGGTAATTACCTCGAGCGCCGGAAACGCCGCGCGCAGTTGGCATTGTCGGCGCAGACTCGAGGTACCGATGCGCGCGCCGGCCGGCAGCGCCGCGAGATGGTCATAGCGATTGGAGATGAACGCGTCGCGCGCGTCTTCACGCTCGCAAACGACGGCGAGGGCCATCTCGGGCGGCAAGGTCGCGGTCATGTCTTTGAGCGAATGCACTGCGAAGTCGACGTGCTTATCCAGCAGACCTTGTTCCAGCTCTTTAATGAACAGACCTTTGCCGCCGACTTGCGCCAAGCTGCGGTCTAGAATGCGGTCGCCTTCGGTGGTCATGGTCACGAGATCGACACGCAGATCGGCGTGCTGTGCCAGCAGTCGCGCGCGCACATGTTCCGCTTGCCAAAGGGCGAGGGGACTTTTGCGGGTACCTAGGCGAAGTAATTTCAAGCGCGACCGCGACTCGAAAACAACATCATGCAGTTTTAGTGATCGGTCGATTGCGTGCCCAGCGCCGCACGTTGGCGGTATGGCGACGGCTGACGTCGAGCTTTTTGTCCACGTCTTTCAACGCCACTTGCCAGGTGCCGGACGGGCTTTTTTCGATACCTTTGATGTAGCCGGTCGCGACCAGCGCATTGCGATGCACGCGCAAGAAGCGATCACCGAATTCTTTTTCCAGATTGACCAGCGAGTCTTCGATCAAGTGTTCTTCGGTCGCCGTGCGTACCACGACGTACTTGGAGTCGGCGGTGAAATACACCACGTCTTGCACCGGCACCAACCGGATATTGCCGCGCAGATGTACGCTGATGTGGGTGCGCGCTTGCGGTTCGGCGCGGGCTTCGTGGATATCGCGCGCTTGTTTCATCGTGAGCTTGCGCGCTTTGGTGAGCGCGTTGGCGAGCCGGTCTTTGCGGATCGGCTTCAACAAATAATCCACGGCGTTGACTTCGAAGGCGTCGAGCGCATGTTGGTCGTAAGCGGTGGTGAAAATTACCGACGGCGGATTTTCCATCGACATTAAAT
>JAHFQD010000391.1 GCA_023266455.1 Candidatus Muproteobacteria bacterium | reverse complement strand
GCCCGGGTAACGACTGAAATAAAGTTCGACGTATTTCTGTGCCGAACTGCGATCGATCTTGAGCTGGCGCGCGAGACCGAAGGCCGACATGCCGTAGATCAACCCGAAGTTGATCGCCTTGGCCGCGCGCCGCATGTCATCGCTAACCTGGTCCGGCGTCGTACCGAAAACTTCGGCGGCGGTGGCGCGATGAATATCTTGCTTGGCGGCGAACGCTTTGATCAGTCCTTCGTCGCGCGACAGATGCGCCATGATGCGTAACTCGATTTGCGAATAATCCGCGGAGACGATTTTATTTCCCGGCTCGGCGATGAACGCTTGGCGAATGCGCCGGCCTTCGCTGGTACGCACGGGAATGTTTTGCAGATTCGGATCGGTCGACGACAAGCGTCCGGTGGCAGCGACCGCTTGATGATACGACGTATGCACGCGCCCGGTTCGAGGATTGATCGCTTCCGGTAATTTATCGGCGTACGTGCTTTTAAGTTTGGTCAGTCCGCGATGTTCGAGGATCAACTCCGGCAACGGATAATCGTGCGCCAATTCTTGCAACACTTCTTCCGCGGTCGAGGGCTGTCCGGTCGGAGTTTTTTTAATGACCGGTAGTTTGAGTTTGTCGAACAAAATTTCTTGAATCTGTTTCGGCGAGGCGATGTTAAACGGTTGCTCGGCGAGACGATGCGCTTCTTGTTCCAACTCGACTAAGCGGCGCGCGATCTCGCCGCTTTGCGCGCGTAACAGCGTCGCGTCGATATGCACGCCATGACTCTCCATGCGCGCTAACACCGGCACCAGCGGCATCTCGATCTCGCGAAATAATTTTTCCAGCGATGGCGTCGCCGTCAGGCGCGGCCATAAGTGCTCGTGCAAACGCAATGTAATGTCGGCGTCTTCCGCGGCGTAGGCTGCGGCTTTTTCGATCAGCACTTCGCAAAAATTAATTTGGTTTTTGCCTTTACCGGCAACGTCTTCGTACTTCAACGTTTTATAGCCGAGATATTTGAGCGCGAGCGAATCCATGTCGTGGCGCGACGCCGTGGAATCGAGCACATAGGATTCCAGCATCGTGTCATAACGCAATCCGCGTAGCGCGATGCCGTGATTGGCGAGCACGATCATGTCGTACTTAATGTTCTGACCGATCTTGCCGATCGATTCGTCTTCCAGCAGCGGCTTCAATTTTCGTAAAGCGTGTTCGCGATCGAGCTGCACCGGCGCGTCCGGATAGCGATGACTCAACGGCACATAGGCCGCGTCGCCCGACTTGTCGGTGAACGACACGCCGACGATCTCCGCGCGCTGGCCGTCGAGGTCGGTGGTTTCGGTGTCGAAGGCAAATTCGCCGGCCTTTCGAAGGCGCTCGATCCAGCGATCCAACGCCGCGTCGTCCATCACGGTTTCGTAACGGCTGGCGTCGGTGGTTTCCGAGGTCGCGACCGGCGCCGGCGCATTGGTGGCACCGCCGAGTTCGGCGAGCCAAGTTTTGAATTCGAGTTTTTGGTAAAGCTCTTTAAGCCGCGCAACATCCGGCGCGCGTCGTTGCAGCCCCTCGGGCGTCACCTCAAGCGCGACGTCACAACGAACGGTGGCGAGCTCGCGCGCCATCGGCAACTGCGTAAGCGAGGCGCGCAGATTGTCGCCGACCTTGCCGGCGATTTCGCCGGCGCGTGCCACAAGATTGTCGAGCGACCCGTATTGTTGTAACCACTTAGCCGCAGTTTTCGGACCGACGCCGGGGACGCCGGGAATGTTGTCAACCGTGTCGCCCACAAGCGCGAGGAATTGGACGATGCGCTCCGGCGGCACGCCGGACTTGTCGACCACGGCGTCGCGATCGAACAGGGTGTCGGTCATGGTGTTGACCAGCGTTACATGGCCGTCGACCAACTGCGCTAAATCTTTATCGCCGGTCGAGACCAGCGTCGACATGCCGCGCTCGGTGGCGCGGCGTGCGAGGGTACCAATGACGTCGTCGGCTTCGACACCTTCCACCTGCAACATGGGAATACCCATCGCCTGAACCACCGCATGGATCGGCTCGATCTGCCCCGCCAATTCCGAAGGCATCGGCGGGCGATGCGCTTTGTATTCGGGATAAATATCGTCGCGGAAGGTCTTACCCTTAGCGTCGAAAATCACCGCGACATGCGACGGTTCGTAATCGGCCAGTAAGCGCCGCAGCATATTGGCGACGCCATAGACCGCACCGGTTGGTTCGCCGTGCGAATTGACCAGGGCCGGCATGGCGTGAAAAGCACGGTACAGATAAGATGAGCCATCCACTAGTACGAGCGGTTTCGTTGAAACGGGCGCCGACTCGGCGGCTCGGATAGTTTTATCGGTTGTTGTCGGGGCGGTCACGGTTATAAATTTATTCAGTCTTGGAATCGGAGAATTCGGCGATGTCGGTTAATAACACTTCCGGGGGTGGTTCGGCTATCTCCAGTCTGTCCCCCACGAATCCGGCGGCGAACGCCGCCAACGGTATTCATCATGTTGCCATCGCACCGTCGAGCACTATG
>JAHFQD010000390.1 GCA_023266455.1 Candidatus Muproteobacteria bacterium | reverse complement strand
GCATGATGACCGGCACGACTTCCACGCCGCTGCGATCATTGCGACGCATCTGACGCGCGCGCACCGAGCCTTCGACGACCGGGCCGACGATTTCAAGATGCGACGGATTGAACGCCAGCGCCAAATGCACGCCGCCACCAGAGGTTTCGACGTCGGACGAGAAGCCCATGTGGTACTTCACGTCGCCGGTGCCGTACTTGTGATCTTTCTTGCCTTCGAATTCTTTAAACAATTCTTCCGGCGATTTACCGACAATGTTCACGAGCACGTTCAAGCGGCCGCGATGGGCCATGCCTAAAATAATTTCTTTCGTACCCACGGCGCCGGCGCGCTGAATGATTTCATCCAGCATCGGAATCAAGCTTTCGCCGCCTTCAAGACCGAAACGTTTAGCACCGACGTATTTGGTCGCGAGATAACGTTCCAGCCCTTCGGCCGCCGTCAATCGTTCCAAAATGTTGCGCTGGATTTCGGCGGGATATTGCGGAACGCCGCGTACGCCTTCGAGCGCGCTTTGCAGCCAGCGCTTTTCTTGCGTATCGGTAATGTGCATGTACTCGGTGCCGATGTTGCCGCAATACACTTTTTTGACCAGCTCGAGGATTTCGCGCAGCTTCGCGCGTCGCGCGCTGACGAGAGAGCCGGTGTCGAATTCGGTGTCGAGGTCGTAATCGGAAAGACCGTAGTAGCGCAGATGTAGCTCGGGAATTTCGGGCGTCGGCGTGAGACCGAGCGGATCGAGATTCGCCAACTGATGACCGCGGAAGCGATACGCGTTGATGAGTTGGAGCACGCGCACTTGTTTGTGCACCATCTCCTCGTCCATCACGGGCGCTGACGTCGCCGCGCGCGATGGCGATTGACGTGCGAGCGTTTTGAAATACTCGCGAATCGTCGAGTGCGGAATGTCCTGACCCGCGCCGCCGTTTACGATCGGCAGCGTTTCAAAAAAGCTGCGCCACCGTTCATCGACGGATTGCGGATCTTGTAAGAATTGTTCGTATAGCTCTTCGAGGTAAGCCGCATTGGCTCCCGCCAATGGAGAGCTACCCCATAAGGCGGTCATAGTTGGATGATTTTGATTTGCGTCCACGGTCTGAAAGGGCGCTGGTAAGGCGCGTACGTAGATGGTTGATTTAAGCCCGGCATTATAACAGCGATAACGCTAGAGTCAGCTGTAAAATTAGCCAATATCGAGCCAATCGGACGGCGAAAGCGGTTAACCGGGAAAGTCTGCGAGAAAAGGTATTTTCGACGATAAATCGCGTGATTTATCGTCGTTCGAGCGAGGTTAGATCTCGATCATCTCAAAATCGGCCTTTATCGCCGCACAATCTGGGCATTTCCAGTTTTCCGGCACATCTTCCCAGCGTGTACCAGGGGGGATTCCTTCTTCGGGGCGGCCTTTTTCTTCTTCGTATATGAAACCGCAGATAACGCACATATAAGACTTCATTCCGTTCTCCACCGACATCGACCAATCCGAATATAAACCGACGGCTAGTTTAACACGCCTACTAATTTGCTCGGCGAAAGCGATTAGAATGTGCCGCGCATGGAACAACACACGGCAGTGGTTTTATTCAACCTGGGTGGTCCGGATTCAATCGATGCCGTCCGCCCGTTTTTGTTTAATTTATTTTCCGATCCCGATATTTTTCGTTTGCCGCTGGGTTTTCTGACGCAAAAACCCTTTGCCGCGTTCGTTTCTAAACGACGTGCGCCGGAAGCCACTAAGGGCTATGCGGCCATCGGCGGTGCCTCCCCCTTATTAGCCAACACGAATAAACAGGCGAAGGCGCTGGAACAGGCGCTATCTCGCGATGGCAATTTTTCGGTACACGTCTGCATGCGCTACTGGCATCCACGCGCGGCGCAGGTCGTTGAGCGGCTAAAGACGATTGGGGCGACGCGAGTAATTTTGTTGCCGCTTTATCCGCATTATTCATTGACTACCACTGGTAGTTCTTACAACGAGTTTCAGCGCGAATGTCGGCGACAGGGATATCAGCCGCCAATAACGCTGATCCGAGAGTGGTTCAATCAGCCCGATTATTTGGATGGAATTGTTCAAACCCTGCGCGAGGAAGCGGAAAAGTTCCCAGATCCAAATCCCACACGTATTGAATTGTTATTTTCTGCTCACGGCTTGCCGCGCAAGCTGGTCGACGGGGGCGATCCGTATCAGAAGCATATCGAAGCAACTTATAAAGAGGTTTGTCGTCGTCTCGGTTGGCCGCACACGTCGTTGTGCTATCAAAGCCGGGTCGGACCGCTGGAATGGCTACGACCTTATGTCGAAGACGTTATCCGCGAGAAAGCCGTCGGGGGAACCAAACAAATGCTGGTTTACCCTATTGCTTTTGTGTCGGATCACATCGAAACTTTATATGAGTTAGGCCAACTTTATGCCCAACTCGCACGCGACGAGGGAGTGTCGCACTACCGTGTGGCGCCCGCTCTTAACGATCATCCAAGCCTTATCCGAGGCTTGCGCCAACTGATACGGGATGCGGTGACGCC
>JAHFQD010000389.1 GCA_023266455.1 Candidatus Muproteobacteria bacterium | reverse complement strand
AGTTGGAAAGCACCCTAAAACACACGGTTTCGATTTCCGAATCGACGGTTTCCTGCTAGTTTACGCGGCGACGCGCTACACAGCGTCTCGACGATCACTGGATGGAGAGCGTAATGGCAAAACGGATTGCAGTGTGTTTGGACGGCACGTGGAATAGCGAAGAAGTACACGACGGCGGCGCTAAAACCAACATCGCCCGCCTCTACGACGCGCTCGATAACGGTTCCGACCAGATCGCACATTACTTCCCCGGCGTCGGCACCAATGTCGGCGAGAAAGTCCCCGGTGGCGCTTTCGGTTGGCGCTTATTCGACCAAATCAAAGATCCCTACCGCTATCTCTCGCAGAACTACGAACCCGGCGATCAAATTTACATTTTCGGATTTTCGCGCGGCGCTTACTCCGCACGCAGTTTAGGCGGAATGATCACTTCCTGCGGCTTACTGAAAAAAGATGTCGCGAGCGTCGACATCTCGTTGCCGAAACTAGCGATCGACCTGTTGCTCACGCAACAAGATTACGATTTGAAACTCGACGTCACCGACAAAGTCTTCGCGATGTATAAATACGGTTACGATCCAAAGCATCGTGCGGAAGTTGACGCGTTCAAAAGCCGATACTGTCATGACGTCAACGTGCGTTTTGTCGGCGTATGGGACACCGTCGGCGCGCTCGGACTACCAAATGGATTACTGCTATCCCAATTCCGCGACATCGATACGGCGATCAAAGATCGATTGTTCGGCTTCCTCGACACCAAATTAAGCACGCGTGTCGAAGCGGCCTACCATGCGGTAGCCATCGACGAATATCGGCAACCGTTTCTCCCGACGCTGTGGACAGAAAATCCCGCTGCCCCGAATCGCATCAACGTCGCAGGATCGAACGTCGAACAGGTTTGGTTCGCGGGCGCGCACTCCAATGTCGGCGGCGGATATACGGACGCGGGTTTGTCTGACATCACACTTAAATGGATGATTGAACGCGCACAAAAAAACGCGCTCCGTCTTGTCGGCAATATCGCTCCCGCCATCCATCCGGAACCGACCGCGAAACGACGCGACTCGCTAAGCGAATTTCTCGACGACATCTACGGCGGAAAAAAGAATCGCTTCACTTCCTTCGCCGATGGCGTGTTCGACAAAGTGAAGGAGCGCTTGATCAAAATCGATCGTACGATCCCTTCCGGTTCGTGTATCCACGCGAGCGTGAATTCGCGGCTCGCGGCGACATCGGTATGCGAACCGATCGAAAATTGCCCGTATGTACCGCCGACGACGCTTAAACTCGAGACCGCGGCCGGTATTCGCCGCATCGATTCACGGGAATACCGGATCGTACCGTAGCGGCTGTTTCTGCGGATTTCGCCGATCCATCGGAAGGTCGTGATTGGCTCGAACGGTCGACGATGATGACGATGCGCGCACAGCTTATTCAGCGCTTAAAAATAGTCGATAAATATGGCCGTTTTCGTGTGTATTATCCAGACACTGCCGACTTAGCCGCGCCTGGAATCGATGTCGATAGTAAAATCATGATCGTCGATGATCGGCTTGTTCGAGTCGGTTCCTCAAATATGAATAACCGTTCGATGGGTTGGATACCGAGTGCGATCTCGCGATCGAAGTCACTCATCGACGTGTCAGAGAGGCCATCGTAGGTTTCCTGCATCGATTGCTAGCGGAACATTTAGGCGTCGAGCGGAAAATCGTGGCGCTTAGCATGGAACAAACAAACGGTTCGTTGATTTCAACGATCGAAAACTTACAAGACAATCATCGAACCTTGAAACCCCTTGCCGACCAAATTCCACCCGACGTCGCGGCGGTCGCACTGAAACCGACCGTGATCGATCCGGAAGAACCGATCGATCCGGACCGTCTTTTAGAGCAATTATTACCCACAGAAACGCACGACTCGGCGAGACGCTATCTCACCGCGACCGTTTTAACGCTGCTGGCGATCGCGACACTCGCCGCCCTATGGTATTGGACGCCGCTACGCGAATGGATCAACAAGGACGCGTTAGTGAATACGATCGCAGCGCTAGAACATTCGCCTAACGCGTGGCTTTGGGTGATGGGTTGTTTCATCGTCGCATCGTTGACGGTAATCCCGATCACCGCACTGAACATCGCTACGGTCGTTATCTTCGGTCCTATCGTTGGTTTCGCTTATGCTATTGCGGGCTCCCTACTCGGCGCCATGCTGACGTTCGGTCTTGGTCAGTTGATCGGACGACGCACGGTGGCGCGCTTGGCGGGGTCACGCATCAATAAAATCAGTCACCGTCTCGGGCAACACGGCGTGCTTGCGGTTCTGGCGGTGCGCGTGCTCCCGGTGGCACCGTTCACGATCGTCAATTTGGTCGCGGGCGCCTCACATATCAGCCTGCGGGATTTCTTGATCGGCACCGTGCTTGGCATGGCGCCAGGCATGATCGCCATCATCTTATTCGCAGACAGGCTCGCGGCGGTTATTCACGACCCTTCTCCCCTCACACTAGCGATACTCGTCGGCGCCGTGGC
>JAHFQD010000388.1 GCA_023266455.1 Candidatus Muproteobacteria bacterium | reverse complement strand
GCCCGGCATTGGCATCGTGCATCAAGTGAATTTGGAATATCTCGCGCGCGGCGTGCATAACAAAAACGACATCTATTATCCCGACACGCTCGTCGGCACCGATTCCCACACAACGATGATCAACGGCATCGGCGTCGTCGGCTGGGGCGTGGGCGGTATCGAAGCGGAAGCCGGTATGTTGGGACAACCGGTTTACTTCCTGACGCCGGACGTGGTCGGTGTGAATCTCACCGGGAAATTAAACGAAGGTGTGACCGCGACCGACTTGGTGCTGACGATCACGGAAATGCTACGTAAAGAAAAAGTCGTCGGTAAGTTCGTGGAATTTTTCGGTGAAGGTACCGCGTCGCTCGCGGTGCCGGATCGCGCCACGATCGGCAACATGGCGCCGGAATACGGCGCGACCATGGGATTCTTCCCTATCGACGACGCCACCGTGGACTATCTGCGCGCTACGGGACGCAGCGACGACGAGATCGACGCCTTCACCGCTTACTTCAAAGCACAAAAACTCTACGGCGTCCCGCGCGTCGGCGAAATCGATTACACCAAGGTACTGGCGCTTGATCTCTCCAGCGTGAAAGCCTCGCTGGCCGGACCCAAACGTCCGCAGGATCGTATCGAGCTACCGGCGATTAAAAGTAAATTTACCGAACTGTTCACGAAGCCGGTCGCGGAGAACGGCTATAGCAAAAAATCGGAAGATCTCGATAAACGCTTCACCATTCAGATCGGCAATCGCAGCGCCGCCATCATCGCCGGCGGCGGTAAACAGAGCGACGTTCCAAAACCATCCGGTTCCTCGCTACAAACATCGAAGAACACCTCGCACGTAACGGAACTCGAAATGGCGGACAACCGCCCGACTCCCGATCGCGTCGGTTTCGCGGCGAATGAAATGCCTAATGGCACTACCACGATCGGTAACGGTGATGTACTCATCGCCGCCATCACTTCTTGCACGAATACATCCAATCCCGGCGTGTTACTCGCGGCGGGATTGCTCGCGAAGAAAGCGTTCGAACGCGGACTGTCGGTCAAACCACATATCAAAACCTCGCTAGCGCCGGGCTCGCGCGTAGTGACGGAATATCTGCAGAAAGCCGGGTTGCTCACCTACTTGGAAAAACTTGGTTTCAATCTCGCGGCCTACGGCTGCACCACCTGCATCGACAACGCCGGACCGCTCGATCCGCAGATCGAAGAAACCATCACTAAGAACGATTTGATTTGCGCCGCCGTGCTTTCAGGCAATCGCAATTTCGAAGCGCGCATTCACGCGAGCATCAAGGCGAATTTTCTGGCGAGTCCGCCACTGGTGGTCGCGTTCGCCATCGCCGGCACCGTGCTCAAGGATTTTTCGACTGAGCCGCTCGGCTTCGGCACCGACGGCAAACCGGTATTCCTAAAAGATATCTGGCCGACCTCGAAAGAAATCGCCGCGGTCATGGGATACGCGCGTGATCCGGAAACATTCCGCCGGCTCTATCACGACCTGACGAAAGATCACACGTTATGGAACGCGATTAAGGGCGTATCCGGACAGGTATACAACTGGCCGACCTCGACCTATATCGCCAAACCGCCGTTCTTCGAAGACTTCAAGATGCAATTGGGCACGATCGGCGACATTAAACGCGCGCGCGTACTCGGTATCTTCGGCGATTCGGTGACGACCGATCACATTTCGCCCGCGGGTTCGATCAAGGACACCTCGCCTGCCGGTCGATATCTGCTCGACCATCACGTCATCAAAGCGGACTTTAATAGTTACGGCGCGCGCCGTGGCCATCATGAAGTCATGATGCGCGGCACGTTCGCGAATGTGCGGATTAAGAATCTCATGATCCCATCGAAAGCCGATGGCACGCGTGAAGAAGGCGGCATCACCTTGTTTCAGCCAACCGCCGAAAAGATGTCGATTTACGATGCGGCGATGAAATACGTCGCGCAGGGAAAACCGACCGTCATTTTCGGCGGCGAAGAATACGGCACTGGTTCGTCGCGCGACTGGGCAGCGAAAGGCACGCGCCTACTCGGTGTGAAAGCGGTGATTGCTAAGAGCTTCGAGCGCATCCATCGTTCGAACTTAATCGGCATGGGTGTTCTAGCGTTGCAATTCAAAGGCAACGACAGCGTCGAATCGCTCGGTATCAAGGGCGACGAAGAATTCGACGTCGTCGGCATCGACAATCAGATCAAACCGCAACAAGACGTCACGCTCGTGGTATATCGCAAAGACGGCTCGACGCAAAACGTGACGTTGTTGCTTCGGATCGATACGCCGATCGAAGTGGATTACTACAAACACGGCGGTATCTTACCGTACGTGTTACGCGACATCGTTCAGCGGGCGGATTAAGAGTAAAGATCACGCGCCTCGCGCGAACGAGGGTTCGAGCACGGAAGGCCGAACCGACAACTTCCGATTTAATCATCCGCAAGGACTGCGACCGGGGACGCGCATCGTAGCGCGTCGCGTTGTTAATTTTTCGACGATAAAAACGCATGCGGCTCTCGGGTAAACGCACGAT